>DATJEQ010000299.1:0-4064 GCA_035496495.1 Polyangiaceae bacterium | reverse complement strand
GCACACGCCGAAATCGGGACATGGATCATCCAGGATCGAGCACGTCGTTCCCCCGCCGCACGGAGGGTGGGTACAATCCTCGCTTCCACTTCCGTGGCAGGCGGTCATGAGAACCAGCAAAAGCGCACCCTGGGCGTGCGGCCCTACGTTACCTCGCGCAAGAATCATTCTTCCCTCCCGAAGAACTCCAATCCCCGTCCAATCTATCACAAATCCATAGGGAACGGTGTTTGGTGAATTGCGACCGTTCGAGCTTTGGCAGGAGGAAGGGGGGGCCGCCAATGTAGGTGAATGCGCGTCCACCTGTAAAGTTCACCCGGATCCTCTCAAAGATCCGCGAAGCGCCAAGCGTCGATCACGGTGCCGGCTTCGAATCGCCTAACCTCGGAGCTCAGTGCGACCAAGCCGTTGCACCACGCGAGACTCGTGGCAGCTCCGGAAGACTGATTCGTGTGCACGCTCGCTTGCCACTGTCCGTCGATCGCCGCGATTTGGGCACGCGCGAACTCCAGGCGACCGGTGGCGTGCTCCACGGTTTGCGCCAGCCCCACTCGCAGGGGAGCTGCAATGGCGTTCTTGTCGCCCTGCATCGCGCGCAGCAACGGCATACCGAACAGGGCAAAGGTGACCAGTGCGCTCGCGGGGTTGCCCGGCAAACCGAGCACAACGGCTTTATCACTGCGCCCCACCGCCAGCGGCTTACCCGGTTTGATGGCGACTTTCCAAAAATCGAGTTGCACCCCCACTTGCTCAAGCATCGGGCGTACTAAGTCGTGATCACCGACACTCACACCACCGACGGTCAACAACAAATCTGTCCCTTCCAGTGCTTGCGTCAATGCGGCGGCGAGCGCCGCTGGTTCGTCTTTCACGCCGGGCGCGACGCGCACAGTCGCGCAGGCTTGCTCGGCGAGGGCTGCGAGCGCGGCACTATTGGATTCGAAGATCTGCGCGTCCTGTAGCGTTGTTCCGACGGGTCGCAACTCGTCGCCGGTGCAAAGAATCGTGACTACCGGCTTTCCAGCGACGCGCACGCTCTGCTGGCCCAGCATCGCGCACAGCGCGATATGCCCCGCGTGCAAGCGCACCCCCTCGCCGATGGCCAACGCGCCCTGAGCCAGATCCTCCCCCACTTGACGGATGTGGGCCCCACGAGCAGGCTTTTTTTCAAAGCGCAGTTTGCCTTCACTGTGCTGCACTTGTTCCTGCATCACCACCGCATCTGCGCCGCTTGGAATGGGAGCGCCGGTGAAAATGCGACACGCCGTACCACGCCTCAGCGCGGGCGCGCTGTGCCCGGCCTGGCTGGTGCCATTTAACGGCAATAACCAGGGGCCATCTTGCGCAAAATCTTCAAGCGATACCGCATAACCGTCCATCGCGCTGAACGCGTAGCGCGGCAAGGGCATGCTCGCGCGCAGGGCCTGTGCGGTCACGCGCCCGGCAACATCCTGCAAGGCAACGTCTTCCGCTGGCCGGGCGGGCACTTGCGTCAACAGCCGTTCGCGCGCTTGATCGAAGGTCAGCATCAATGATGCCCCTTGCTGGTGCGCAGCAGCCCCACCGCATGGGTCAGCACAGGGGCGAGCACGCGGTCGACCCCCAACACGACGGCCTTCGGGCTTCCAGGCAATGCGACGATCAGGCGGCCCTGATGGGTGCCGGCGAGAGCCCGCGACAAGATCGCCTTGGGCCCGATCTCGTCCCATGAAAGCCTACGAAATGCTTCACCAAATCCATCCAAATGCTTCTCAATCAAGGGGGCCAGCGCCTCATACGTTTGATCGCGCGGCGCGATGCCCGTGCCCCCGGTGAAGACGACCGCGTCCGCTAGATCCTCGCTGCAAATCCGCTGAACACACGCGACCATCTCGTTGGGCTCATCGCGCACTAACGCGGCGAAACTCACGACAAATCCATGAGCTTCAAGCCGCTCGCGCAGGCGGGCACCCCCTTCGTCCGTGGCCGCCGTGCGGCTGTCGCTGACGGTAATGGCGGCCACGCGCACGAGGTTCGCTGCGGTGTTCATGGCCCAAGCCTACTCTGACGGCGCTGCTCTTTTAGTAGAAAAATCCAATCTGCCAGCCAAGCGCCGCGCTTCTGATCCCCGCGCTCGGGGACTCCCACAATTGCAGATGGGGCGATCGATCGGGATTTTTGTCAGGTGATTCGTCAGGGTTCACTCTTTGCCTTGCTGTGCCTGCTCAGTGTTGGCGCGCTGAGTTCTGCTTGCGGTTCGAACAGCCCCAAAGGTTCGGCTGCTGCTGGCACCAGCGGCGCTCCCGGCCAAGTTACAAGCCAGGGCGGCAACGCCGGAGAGTCAACCTCGGTTGCCTCTTCCGGCACGGCGGGCACGAACCCCGCTGGCACAATCGGGGCAACCGGCGGTTCCCCGAGCGGAGTCGGGGGGCTCACCGGAGCCGTTGCAGGCAGCGGCGGTGACGCGACCGCGCAAGGGGGTGTCGGCGCCGACGCGGGCCCCATTGATGATGGCTCAATGGTCCAAGATAGTCCCACAGCTTATGCCTGGAACTCTCGCACTGGGATATTGAACGTCGACTACGGCAGCTACCTCTCCAAACAAGACGTCGTCTACAGCCAACCGAATAACAATCCGCTCTACGGGTTGACCGTCGGCAACGGTCGCGTGGGTGCAATGGTGTGGAGCGAAAATGGGCTCACCCTGCAGGTGGGCGGTGTCGACCTCGCAGAGCAAAGTACATTCGGAGCTGGCTTAGTCAATTTCCAAACCACGCCCGCTCTGAGTGAAGCCTCCTTCGAACAGCGGCTGCAACTGTACAACGGCGAGTTGATCACTCACTACGGCGCTGGAAGCGTCGTCACCATCATGGGCGCGCCCAATTCTGAAACACTGGGGATTCATGTTGAGGATCCGCGCACGGATGTCACCAGCATCACCCTGGAATTGAGTCTGTGGGATGTGAGTACGCTGAGCAACACTGCGGCCGCGCCTGACCTCGACACTTGGAAAACTGTGACGAGCTTTGCCGAGCCCACCGCTGCTGGCCTCAGCCGCGGGCAAACCGACGCGAAGCACTTCGGTTACACACTGGCCGCAACGGTGGAGGGCGCTCCTTTCACGACGCAGTCTATCGCAAATGATCGCGTTCGCCTCACCATCACACCCAGCCCCAGTTACACCATTTGGTTCACGGCGAGCAGTCGACTCAATGCGCCGAATAACGACTCCGTAGCGGCCGCTCACAGCGCCTTGACCGACGCGAGCACTAGCGGCTACCCCGGAGTGCTTCAGCAATATCAGGATTTTTGGCACGATTTCTGGGGCAAATCCTTCGTGCAGTTTTCGGATCCATCGGGGGATACCGACTATGCGGAAAATTTCTACTACCTGAGCACCTACGTGATCGCCGCGGGCGGCTTCGGCAATTACCCCTTTCACTTCATCAATGGCGTCTTCCGCGCAACGCACGACGACACCAAATGGAGCAATGCCTACTGGTATTGGAACCAGCGCGATGTGTACCACTCGTTCTTGGCTTCCAATCACGCGGATCTCGTTTCGGTCTTCAACAACTTGTACAGTCGCAACGCCGATCGGCTGCGCACCGACACCCAGACCCGCTACGGCGCGCAAGGCATTTGGGTGCCGGAAACGATGGGCTTCGATGGCAACGCCGATGGCACCGTGGGCAGCGATTACACCAAGGGCATTCTTTCAACCGGCACAGAAGCCGCCCTCAATATGTACGACCAGTACCGCTATACGGGCGACGAAGCATACCTTGCAACGACGGCCTATCCCTTTATGCGAGATGTGGCGAGTTTCTATGTGAGTCGTTTCACTCACGATGCCGGCAGCGACACCTATTTCATGGGCAATTCCAATTCGCACGAGACGTATTGGCAAGTGAAGAACGCGATCACCGATTTGGCGAGTGTGCGCAGGCTTTTCCCCATCGTCATCGCAGTCAGCCAAAAGCTAGGGCTCGACGAAGCTACTCGCCCACAATGGCAAGCTCTGCTGGACAAAGTGGTGCCTTATCCCAGCGACGGCAGCGTGTACCTGCCGCACGAACCGCCCA
>DATJEQ010000298.1:0-11054 GCA_035496495.1 Polyangiaceae bacterium | reverse complement strand
ATGCGATTGACGATTTCGCCAGCTCTGCTGCTCGAATCGGGGTCACCCAGCGCGGCCACGATTGCGCGCCGGGCATCGGCGTAAGGGGTGTCCAGCTGGATGCCGGTAAGCTCCCGTAACCATTGACCAATATGGGAAAGCGGTAGCTCACGTCCAGCGGGTGAACAATCGATGCGCACCACGCGGGCCTGTTTGGGCAACTCGGTCAGAAAGGCGTCGACCAACGCGGTCTTGCCAATGCCCATCTCGCCCATGATGACCCGGCAGGTCACGGTGCCGCGGGTTGCCGTTTGAGTGGAGGTCGCGCGATGATAAGCAGCGTGCAATTCCGCCAATTCGCTGTCGCGCCCCACGAGATCGCGCGGCGTGCTGGCCAACTGCTCCAGTTTTTCTTGGCGCGTCAGTGGGCGCACCAGCACATGCACCCGCACGTTGCGTGGCAAATTACGCGCATCCGCATCGACGATTTCAATGTTGGGCGCGTCCCGCCACACGAAATCTCGACGCACCAGTCTGAAAAGGCCACCGGCAACCCAGGTTTCCCCCGCTGAAGCGTGCTGCCCGATCAGTGCCGACAGTTCGTCGGCGGGTTTGTGCAGCACGTGGCGCACCAGGTGGCCTTCGAAATCGCGCTGCCCGGAGGCAATGCCCCGCACAATCCCAATGCTTGCTTGCAGTGCGACTTGCAGATCATCGCACGCGCCCGAAATTGCTTCGTGGCAATCCACGGCGAGCCAGGCTGCGTCCGTTGAGGCGTGGGCCGCATGCGCCGTGAGCCCCACCACCGCTCGCGCCACCAAAGACACTGCGTCGTCAGATTCATCCCCCGTCCACACCCAGTGGCAGCCGCGCTTGTAGGCAATTTCGCTGAGCGTAGCGCGCAACTGATCGACCAAGCGGTGGGCACGGCTCTCTCCGATCTCCTGGCGCAATGCGGCTAAGTGGTGCACGCGCAGGGTGACCACCGCTACGTGACGCACCTCGCGCCCCGCCTTTTCACGCAGTGGTCTGCTGGAGAGCAACGGATCGTCAGGGCCACCGCGCACCGGCTCGCTGGAGCGCAGCGGATCGTCTTCGGCAACGGGGCGCTCGGAGGCCATGGCCTCCTTGGTCGGCGTACTGGTCCGATCAAAAATCTCGCTGATTGTTGTCTCCACGACATGAGAGTCGACCAGTTGCTGCTTTTGTACCAACAGCCGGGCCAATGCCGAGGCCATGTCACGGGCATTTTCAAAACGTGCATCTGGCTCTTTCTGCAGCGCCCGCAGCGTGATGGCTTCTACCTCGCTGGGAATGCCGGTCGCGTAGGTGCTTGGGGGCTCCACAATTCCCGCTCGCACGGCCTCCAACAATTCATCGCCCTCGCGCGAACCATGTAGAGGCCTGTTGCTGAGCATTTCGTAGAGCACGACGCCCAGCGAGTAGATGTCGGTGCGCCGATCTACCTTTTCGCCCCGGGCTTGTTCGGGCGACATGTAGCCCGTTTTGCCCTTGAGCACGCCCGCTTCCTCACGAAAAACATTGGCGGTTGCGATGCCGAAATCGGCAATTTTCACAGAGCCGTCGAAACTGAGCAGGATGTTCTGTGGCGAAACGTCACGGTGCACAATTTCGAGCGGTCGCCCGCCTTCGTCGCGGCGCTCATGGGCGTAGTGCAGCCCTTTGGCGATTTCAGAGGCAATGTAACAGGCGACGTAAGGCGGGATGCGCAGCCCTTTGCTGCGCGCCGCACGCTGCAAGCCACGCAGATCGGTGCCCTCAACATATTCCATGCTGAGCAGCTGACCTTCTTCACCGGAATCTAAGAAATCGTACACCTGTACGATGTTGGGGTGGTTCAGCCGTGTGGCGAGCTGAGCCTCATCGGCGAACATCGCGCGGAACTGCCTGGACGAAACGTGTTGTGGCAAGATGCGCTTGACGACCAAGAGCTTGAACGTGCGCTCCGCGCCGCGTTTGCGTGCCAGGAACACCTCCGCCATACCCCCGGTGCCCAAACGCCGGATCACTTCGAATTCAGCGAGGCGCGACGGCAGTTGGGTTTCTGCGGAGGTCACTGGGGCAGATTAGCCAAATTTGGCGGATACGGCTTGTGCCTATTTGTGCCCGGAGCCGGCAAATACACGTTCTTTCTGCTGATTTGCCGCTGTCATTGGCTATAAGAGGTGAATCTCAATGAACCGCTCTGCGCTGCTGCTCGTCCCCTTGTTGTTGCTCGCTGGGTGTGGGCATGGCGGGGCCGGCGCGAAGAGCGCGGCCGAAGCCGAGCAACTGGTGAACGTGGTGAAGGTGCAAGAGCGCGATCTGGGCGATGCCCTCGTGCAGCTTCTGGCGCAACCTTCGGGGCCCAATCGTCTGGGCGTGCTCGCAGGTGTCGTGGCGTGCGAGCTGTCACGGGCCGAGCGCCTGTTTGACACGGGCCAACAAAAAGCCGCACAAGCCACATTGGCGGGAGCGTTTTTTCTGGTCGGCAACGGCGAGTATCGGCGTGAAATGATCCGCGATCAGCAAGCGCTGTTGCTCACGGCAGCCAATGCGGCAGCTAAAGAGGGCAGCGAGGCGCGCGCCCAGGCATTGTACTCCATGTTGGACGAAAGCCTGCCAGCGGGCGCGACGCACGACGACGTGAAGGCGCACCTGCAAGCCCTGGCGCTGTGGCAAAAGACTGTGACCGATCGCGGCGGGCTGCAGGCACTAGGCGCCGCTCAACGCGCTTCAATCGCCGCGGTGCTCTACCGACCCGATGCGGCCTCGTACGGAAAAGCGAAAGACGCGACGCTGCGTTGGATGGACGCGGCACGGCGTTTTGCCATCGAACGCAACACGCCAGAGACTGCTGCTGCACAGGATGAGCGCGACGAAGCGTTGACGGCGCGGCAAAATGGTGTGGCGGCCTTGATTGCACTGGCGCTGCGAGCGGGGGACCACCACGGTTTACTGGAAACCTTAGACGATCCGGCAATTCGCCCGAACATGCTGCCGCGCGTGGGGGAGCTGTTGCAACGGGCGATTGAGGACTCCGATCCAGAAGCATGGGCGACGTTGCTCAGTGAATTCGATTCCGTTGGGGATGCAGACAGCGAGCTGGCCGAACTGGCGCGCGCGGCGTCGTTTCGTATCGCAATTGACCTTTACCGAGCGGAAGCGCATTCGCTGCGGGCCACGATCCCCCTTGCCGGGCTGCTGACGACGCACGGAATGGCGGACGGGGTACCTAAGCTGCTCGAGCGATCGCTCAGTCGATCCGATGGGAAAACAGATCCGCGCGAGGTGGGTGTTGCGCTGCGACTGGTACTGCAAGCCATGCTCGGTCTGGAAGCGATAGAAGATGTGCAAACGGCGCGGCTGACGTTCGCGAACTCCAAGTCCTTGATTCAACTTGCGGCGCAAGCCCCGGGGGAGGCGCAAAGCGCAGTGGCCACTTTGGAGCACACCATGGGGGCGATGGAGGTGAGGGCGGGGGAGTTGACCCTGGCGCGGCCCCACCTGGCGCAAGCGGTGCGCTTGGAAGCGAATCCAGAAGCACTGCGGCTGCTGGCGGCGATCGATCTTCAGCAAGGGCGCGGCGTGGATGCGATGCAGTCGCTCACGCAGATCATTGCGCAAAGTGCCAATGAGCCGCTCTCCTTGGCGGAAAGTCAGCTGCTGCGTCATGATTTGTTGCGCGATCTGCGTAACGTCAGCCCTCGCAACCCAAATCCTTCCACAGACGCGAGCGGGGCGCTGGCCGCGGCGTTGCAGTCCGTGCTCAAAGCTCGCAGTCAAGCCAGCTCCGCGAACGGGCAGGCGGGTGTCGAGCGAGTGCTATCTCGGGTGTTGGAGGATTACGGTGACAACGCCGCGGCGCGGCGTGCAAGCGAGCGAGCGATGGATGCGGCAACAACGGATCCGTCCCAGCTTGTTTCAGTGATTCTAGACGCGGTGCGTCGCGCCCTCACCGCTGGCGATTTGCAGAGTGCGCGCATTGCTACGCGCCGCGCTTTGGACGAGGATTTGGCCGATCGCGATATCGCTTACGCGGGGTTGTGGCTCACCCTGCTCGAACAACAACTCAAGGCCACACCGGATGGCACCGCGAGGGAGGTACTCTCGCGCACTTCCCGCGGAGACGATTGGCCGGCGAAATTGTCTAATTGGGCGCTGGGAAAGCTTTCCGACGCGGCGCTGCAAGCGAGCGCTAAGAGCAAGATCCAGGGCGTCGAGGCCACCTTTTATTTGGCGATGGCAGCTCGCGCTCACGGCGATAAGCAAGCGGCGATTGCCGGGCTACGTCGTGTTGCCGCGGGGGAAGCGGTGGAGTTATTCGAAGTCACCATCGCGCGTGACTTGCTCAGTCAATACGACGGTTGGACCAAGCCCGCCCTTCCGGCGAACATCGAGATCCCCTAGCTGTGTGGCAAATGCCGGGCCAGCATGAGATACTGAGCGTATGGCACATACGTTGGGTCTCATCGGTGGCGGCAATATGGGGCGTGCGCTGATTGCCGCGCTGCTTTCAGCCGGCAAGTTCAAGCCTTCAGAAGTCGTTGCAAGCGATGCGGATGGAGAAAAGCGAGCGGCGCTGATTGCCGATTTCGGCATTGAGGCAACGGCCGATAACGCCGCCGTGTTGGCCAAGGCGCAAACAGTGGTATTGGCGGTCAAGCCGCAGATCATCAGCGCTGTCCTGCAGGCGGTGGGTTCTCGCCTGAAGGCCGATCAGCTGCTGATTTCAGTCGCCGCGGGGGTGACTTGTTCCAGCGTGGAGCAGCAATTGCCCGCTGGCGCACGCGTGGTGCGCGTGATGCCCAATTTGCCGGCCGTGGCTCAAGCGGGGGCTGCTGCGCTGTGTGCAGGAACTCACGCGAGCGCTGCCGACCTTCAGCACGCCAAAGAGTTGTTCGACGCCGTGGGGCGCACTGTCGTCGTCGCAGAAACACAGATGGACGCGGTCACCGGGTTGTCAGGCAGCGGCCCGGCATACGTGATGTTGGTGATTGAAGGGCTTGCTGACGGAGGCGTGCAAATGGGGCTTCCGCGCGATGTGGCGCTGCTGCTTGCTGCACAAACGGTTTACGGTGCGGCGCGGTTGCTACTCGAAAGCGGTGAGCACCCTGGTGCTCTGAAAGACAAAGTGGCCAGCCCCGGGGGCACCACGATTGCCGGCATCGACGCGTTGGAGCAGAGCGGGGTGCGCTACGCGATGATGAATGCAGTGAAAGCCGCAACCGCGCGCGCTCGCGAGTTGGGTAAGCCGATTTCACCCGCGCGAAGCTGAATCAAAACGCCGTTGCCACCGCGCGACCTATCGGTCGCTGTCGCGCCCGCGCGACCCCTGAATCGCTGTGCGAACAAAAAAGTGTCCGCGCGAAGGGGCCGGGGGGACAGCCACGCTCCACGCGGACGTGACACAGGTAGCAATAGAGAGGAGAGATTGCAAATTCTCACCGCGGTGAAACGCCCGTGCCCCGGCGCGCGTATCTAACGGATCTCCCGGCGTTGTGCTGGCGAGGTCCCCGCGCGCCGTTAGCGGCCGCACCTGAAGCCAAAACGCCGTTCGGTTGTGCGGTCGGTCAATGTCACAGGCACCGGCTTTGACGTCACATCCTCTTGGCGTGGGATGTGGCGGGGCAAAATTGTGCTGTCATCCAGGCGCGCTGCAACGGCGTCCAGACACACGCCGTGCTCGGAGGCCAGCACGCGCGCTTCCACCCGGTTGACGCGCAGCTGCGACAGGTCCGGAGCGAAAGCCAGCCAGGTGTTGACGGCCGAACCCCCCAAGCCGGCCAATGGCACGTCACTCGTGACCCGCCAGCCTTCGCTTTCTGCGGCGCAGCTCTCAGGTACCGCATTCAGGTCGGCGACGGAAATGTGAGTGGGGACCTGCAGCGTGGCGCTATTAAGATCGAGAGGATAGAAGTACCAACCATCTTCGGCCGTCTTGACCCAGATCGAGAGCGCGTCCAGCGCTTGGCTTTCCACCAATTCGACCTGCGTTGCGTCCTGGTTAAACAAGGGGAAGCGAGCGAAGGGCGAACTGCGCCGTCCTTCTAGCCGCTGCACCGACAGCAGTCCATTTTGCTCGGTTGCGATAAACCAGGTTCCCCTGGCGCGCGCGAGGGTCACTGGCCGACGCGGGTCGAAGTTGCTGGGAACAGTCACGGGCAGAATGGGCTTATCTTTTTCGAGAATATACAGTTCACTGCCGTTCGATCCGTTGATGCGCAAGAGCGCCGCTAGGCCGCTGGAATCCAGCACTGCCGACCAATCGGTGAAGGCCGATGCCTGGGATTCTTGACCAAAAACGCGCGCTGCCGCTGCAGCTTGTGGCCATGGAGTGCGCGTCGCAGCGGTCGACCAGGGGCTATCCAGGTCAAAGTGGTTGGTCACTCGCACGAGCCAATGTGCAGAACTCGACCAGGCATCCGTCTGGGGTCCAAAAGCATAAGCGCGAAACTGCGTCTCGCGATCCTCTTGCCCAATGTCGAGCAACAGATCGTTCGGAGCGTGAGCGGGGGGAGCAATGCTCTGGAAGAATCGCCAAGGGCTGCTCTCGATCAGCGCTGATGAATCGCTGCCAATTTTCACTTGAGGCTGCGAAGGGTGACGGTCGGGGCGGTGCGCGGTGAGACCTCCGCGAACTTCGCCAGTGGCGGCGCAGTCCATCGCCCAATGCGGCGCTGCTTGACCCAACGGCGGGACCAGCTGCGGCTGCGTTGCGGGTGTCAGAGCGGTTTGGGGCGAGCCAAAACCGACGCGTAACCAGGAGCCCAGCGCGCAGCCCATCGGCGAGCAACCCCAGGGCTCGCTGTTGTGGATTGCGCTCGATTCCGAATACGGATCGAGCGAGCCCAATGCGGCGGGCAACTCGAAGGAATGCCAGTGAAAGCCATGATCCGTCGTGAAGAAACCAACACCACTGGCGGTCAGACTTGCCCCTACGGCCGCGTTGAGCAGAGCCCGGCTGGGATCGTCGCGCAGCTCGCCCGCCTGTAATTTGCCCTGTGCATCGATCTTCACCCCGACGAATTGTCCATTCCCCAACACCCAGGTGAATAGGTTGCCGCTGGAATCTTCAGTCAAAGGATCAAGCCACACGCCCGTTTTGACCAGAGCAGTGGTTGCGTCAGATGCCGTTCCCAGATTCAAGGCGATGCGTTGGCTGTGTCGGCTGCCCTGGATCCTTGTGATGGAGCCGGCTGATTTTACCGTTGGCGGCTGCAGCAAGATGAACGCATGATCGCGAAGTAGGGCCACGTGGCTGGACGCGTTGGACGCGATTTGGATCTGCTTGGTTTGGTGACCATCGAATGTGCAGTATGTTCCTTGGCTACCCGCCGCGCTTTCGTCGCAGGATCCGTGGATCACAACACCACCCTCACCGGCCGCTTGCACCTTGCGCGGGGTGTTGAAGTGCAACAGCTCGCTCAGCGCGAACTGGCCGTCGTAACGGTACAAGGTGGTGGCCTGGGTTTCCGCCCCGCACACGAACCCTGGCTCTGCGCCGATTTGAATCGCTTGGCAGTCGACACTGGGAGCGTAAGCATGTTGCTTCGAGCGCAGGGTGGCGCCGTCGCTCAGCCGGACTTGGGATAGAAAGCCGCCCCTGGCAATGATCGCGCTGCCTGCGTCCAATTGAAATCCATTCAATAGGGCGGCCGAAAGATCGTTAGATCGAGGATTCTTGAACTGGGAAGTGGGGGAATTGGGCGGCAAATCATCCTGTTGATCGCTGGCGTTGTCATCGTCGCTGTCAGCGCCGTCGTAGTCGGCATCCTCGTCGTCAGCGTCCCGGTCTTGGCGCGTCGGGCCAGTGAGCGGGGTGAAATCGCCTTGCTCATCGATCAGCATTCTCTGGTGGTTGGTGCGCAATTCAATGCCGTTGTGTTGCGTCGCAACTTTGACACTCCAATCATCGAACCCGAGCGGGTGCCAAGTGAGCCCCGCGTCGAACGTGAGCAAAACGCCGCGCAAATCCGTATTTGCGGCCGCGAGCCAGGGGGTTGCAAATGCCAACGACCCATAACCGGAGGCCCGCGGCACAGTGCCCAAATCCCGCGCATGACCATTTTCGACGTCAATGGCGCGCAGCGCGCGACCCTTCTCGCCCATCAGGTACAAGCGATCAAATCCGGCAATCACCTGGCGCACTTGCGGTTGCACGAAGGCCAAGGGGCGCAATGGTGCGGTCCACGAAGGGCTGCGCCAGATTGCGCTACCCCGCTCAAGCTGACTGAAGAAGACAAAGCCCCCCCCGAGCCAGGTCGGCAACGGTACGACACTGGATGAACTGGGCAGCTGCTCGTGTGCTTGTGCGATGGCACCAGCGGCCGAAACCTCGATCCGCACACCGTCTTCGATCAGCTGCCGTGTACCGTCGGGGAGCGTGCGCGCCTTCTGACCTGAGTGCGGGCTGGGTAGGCGGATCCAGCGCGCGGGGCTTTGGAGCACCGCGAACGCCCCTCTTTGCTGCGCTGACGAAATGGATGAATCGGGTGATTTGGCTGGAAAAGCGCAGCTAACAAGCGCCATGCCGAAGGCCACAGCCGTGCACAGGACTCCTGCGGTGGCGAATGCCGCGCGTTCCTTCGGGGAAAACCGATTTCCACTCCTGCTTAACCGGATCATGGGAGAACCCGACGCAGCAGCTTAGCCCGAACCGCACCCAAACGGGGCCTTGCGTGATGGCCTCTGGGCGTTTAGCTTTTTCGCCCCCCGCTTTGCGGCGTGGTTTTCACAGGAGATCAGAGAGAATGAGCCGTGTCATTGCAGTGGTCGGTGCGACCGGAGTCGTAGGCCGAGAAATGCTGCGCACCCTCGAGCGCAGGAAATTTCCTGCCAGCCGAGTGGTGGCGCTCGCATCACAGCGTTCTGCCGGTCAGAAGCTGCCGTTCAACGGCGGTGAGCTGGTGGTGCAGAAGCTCGATGCCAACTCTTTCAAGGGGATCGAGATTGCGCTGTTCAGTGCCGGTGGTGATACTTCCAAGGAGTTCGCGCCCATTGCCGCCGCCAGCGGCGCCGTCGTGATCGACAATTCCAGTGCTTGGCGCATGGATCCGGATTGTCCATTGGTCGTCTCCGAGGTGAACCCCGAGGCGGCGAAGAATCGCCCCAAGGGCATCATTGCGAACCCCAACTGCAGCACGATCCAAATGATGGTGGCGCTGAAGCCCCTGCATGACGCAGCGAAGATCCGCCACATCGTCGTTTCAACCTATCAAGCCACCAGCGGCAAAGGGCATGCTGCGCTCGAGGAGTTGCACCAGCAGATCCGTGATTTGGGTGCGGGTAAGAAGGCGCAAGTGTCTGTATTCCCGGGTCAAATCGCGATGAATGTGCTGAGCGACTGGAAGCCCGGTCACTCAGGCTACTCGGAAGAGGAGCTGAAGATGGTCAACGAGACGCGCAAGATCTTGGGCGACTCCAGTATTGGCGTGACGCCCACTTGCGTGCGCGTTCCGGTCGACACGGGTCACAGCGAGTCAATCCACGTGCAATTCCATCGGCCCATGAAGCGCGCGGAGGCGATTGAGCTGCTGCGTAGTGCTCCCGGTATTGTGCTCAACGACGCGGATTACAAGCCCGGTGGTGAGCCGCAGCCGCTGCAAGCAGCCAATACGGATCCGGTGTACGTGGGTCGGGTGCGTGAAGACTTGGCGGTGCCTGGCGCGATCAACATGTGGGTGGTTTCGGACAACCTGCGTAAAGGTGCCGCACTCAACGCGGTGCAGATCGCGGAAATACTCTGATGAGCGATTCTGCCGTTGAGATTGGCAGCAAACGCCCAGTTTCGCCGGGTGCCGAGGAAATTCTCGGTTTGTATTTCCCGGTGTTGGATCATGGATTTGTCTCCCTGGTCGACTACATGGGCACGGACGCTTGCATCGAGCGGGCGGCGCGAGTCAGTTACGGCTACGGCACCCGCAAGAACAATCTCACCCGCGGCTTGATCCGCTACCTGCGCCGGCACCACCACACCACGCCCAGCGAGATGGTGGAGCTCAAGTTCCACTGCTGCATGCCGATGTTCATCGCCCGGCAGTGGATCCGCCATCGCACCGCGAATGTGAATGAGTACTCAGGCCGTTACAGCCTGATGCCCATGCTGTTCTACACGCCGGAGGCCTCGCAGCTGCAGACGCAGAGTCGCTCGAACAATCAGGGCCGCAGCGGGCAGCAGGTTTCCAGTGCACAGTATGAAGAAGCAATTCGTCGTTGGGCTGAGCAGCGCGGCCAAGCTGCCAGCACCTACGAATGGATGACCGGTGAGCAGATCGCGCGCGAACTGGCGCGCATCGATTTGCCGCTTTCCACTTACACGCAGTGGTATTGGAAGATCGACCTGCATAACCTGTTGCATTTTCTGACGCTGCGCGCCGATCCGCATGCGCAGTGGGAAATCCAAGAATACGGCCGTGTGATGGCCGGCATGCTCAAGCGCGTCGCGCCGCTGAGCTTTGAAGCCTGGATCGATTACGACGTAGCGGGCGCTCGCCTCAGTCGCATGGAAATTCAGGCGTTGCAGCAGTTGCTCAAAGTCGAAGGGGAGATGGTCAAAGGCGTTAATGGTAGTCTCGGAGAGCAGCAATTCGAACAAGCTGGCCTGAGCAAGCGCGAGGCCGCTGAATTCCTAACCAAACTGCAGCCCCGCTCCGTCTTGGATTTCGAATTGGATCCGAAATCGGCCAAATCGGCTGAGTACTTCGCCGACCGCTTCGCCAGCGCCGTCCCCGCCGTCGATAAGAAGCCGCCTGAGGGGTAACGAGTCGCCCGCGAACCCTTGTCATCGATCCAGGGGCGGAGTTTCGCTTCGACGAGCACCCCAGACATACTCAATGTGGGCTGTTTCTATTAAATCGTCCACCGTGTAGTAAACGTGCAGCGCCGTCACCGCGGTTTTAATGCGCCAAATCAGCTCTCCTGCAAGCCTCCCGTAGGGTTTGTGGACTTTCGGCATTCGGCCAATTCGTTCGATAACATCCGCAAGTTCGTCAAGCACCTTGTCCGGGCAGTCAGGGCGGTTTTCTTTCCACCAAAGATGTTCGGACCTTGCGTCAGCTCGGCCTCGGATGGTG
>DATJEQ010000297.1:0-3505 GCA_035496495.1 Polyangiaceae bacterium | reverse complement strand
ATCGGTCCGCTGAAGACAGGCAAAGTGACGTTGCGGGCCGAGCCAGCCCGGACACAAAGCGAAATTCTTTCGCTCATCCTATTTGGTACCACCGATGGTCAGGCTGTGCCGGTGAGTGGTCCGGGACAACAATCGTCGGATCCGGGCGCCAGTGGTGCGGCGTTAGGGGTGGGCGGAGGCATCGCCACGCAAGGGCTCAATCGAGCCCTGGATGACATCACCGGGCTCGACGTCACGACGCGGGTGGACACCACGGACAGCGCCAATCCGCGACCTGAGATCGAAGTGCAAATCGCCCAGGACGTTGCACTGTCGATTGCCCATGTCTTGGGCACACCCTCGGCCGCTGAAGGGTTGGATCGCAACCTGCTGACGCTGGATTGGCGATTCCTCAGAAATTGGTCGCTCGAGACCACCTTTGGCGATCAGGGCAGCGTGGTGATGGATACGATTTGGCAGTTGCGGTACTAGCCCCAGCTTCATCGCGGCATTTTGCCACGATACAAGCGTTCCCGGTGTGCTTCCCTGACTTGGAACGAGGTGTGCATGCGCCACCTCGCATGCGCGATGCATCCTCCAGTCACGAATTTTCAGATCTTCAACAAGCCTCCGCTCAGGAACTCGTTAACCGAGTGCTACGAGCAACCTGGAACCTCGCTCAGATAGAGATCGCGTTGGCTCAAAATGAAGTGGAGCAACAGATTCAAAGCGCGTTGAACACGATTGCATGGGGCGCGGTTGCATTCGGCTCGATCATCCTGTCTTTGGCAGGCATTCTGATCGCGGCTAGTCTTGCGGGCGGCTCCAACAGGATCTTGATTGCAGGAACCGGCGCCGCGATCGCCGCATGTGTAGCGCTGGTGGCGGCCACTGTGGCCTACCGAACGCGGCCCCGCCAGTTGCTCGCCCGGACGCGCGAGCGCTTGGGTTACGAAGCAACTTTGCTCGGGAAGCACATTGCATGAACGAGTTAGAGCTGCGTCGCGTGGGCTTGCAGCTGCAAGCGGCTCATAGGTTCTTGCAACTCGCGAACGCGCTCACGGAAGTGAAACATCGGCATCGCCGCATCCTGCGCACTATTCGCGTCGCGGCCCCCTGGGCGGTTGTGGCGCTGTCTGCAATGCTGGTGGTTCGCGTCTCGCGGCAACTTGCTGCACCGCGCGCGTCAGGCCTTACTCTGCGAGTGCGTGTTGCCGAGGCGGCTATTGGGCTGTACCTGATCGCGCGCTGTGCTAGGGCCCTGCAGGTCGCGAAACCTACAATTCCCAATCAGTTGGGGCCCAGTGGATTTGCTCCCCATCAGTTAGGACCAGGTCGCCCCAGTTGAGGCGACAGTCTACAGCGCTTCGGTGCTGCGTGGTCGCCAAACGGCTAACGCTTGCTTGGCGACGGTTGGCACAATGAATGCACTCGGCGAGGGTCATGCAACAAGAGGGAAGTAGTGGAAGTAGTGCGAGTCATCAAGCACCCGCGGCACGGAACGCTAGAACACTGGATGGCGCTCTCGCGCGGACGGACCATGGCGTACAGCAATTTGTACATCAGCGACCCATCATGGCTGCGGTCATGGCGTTGGGAGCGGGTTTTCTCCTAGGGCGACTCGTGTCGCGTTCTCATAGGTGGTAGACGAATATGGATCCTGCAACTGAATCTCCGATGCGCGGACGATCCGTTCGCACAAACGCCGATGGCAACTCGATCAAGGAGGCAGCCATGGAAGCGGCCTCGTCGGTGAACAGCCTGTACCGAGTCAGCCACGAATTCCTGGAGCATCAGGCCAAAGATCGACCTTATGCCTTGCTCGGGGCCGCGGCAGGAATTGGCTTTGTCCTAGGTGGCGGGCTGGCCTCACGCGTCGCGGAGATCCTTCTTTCAATTGGAGGTCGCGTGTTAGCGGCTCAGGTTCTGGAAACGTCGTGGAACAATCGAGCGTTCGACGAATAGGCGCCGCCGTAGGCGGCGAAAGGGAAAAGATCATGATGCACGGAACAATGAAAGATACGATGAAGGCTGTACGCGATGTCGGCACGGACGATATTTTGGGGGCGTTGGGCCTCGAGCGCCGTCGCGGAACGTGGGGGTACTTGCTCCCCGCGATGAGCTACTTCGCTGCTGGCCTCGCGATTGGCGCAGCAGTCGCGTTGTTGATTGCACCGAAAACAGGGCAACAGATGCGCCGCGAGCTGAGCGCAAAGGCACGCCGCGTCGGTCAACAGCTGGAATTGACGGCCGAGAACGCGATGCACGAGGGGCAGAGCTACTTCGGCCAGGAAAATGGCCGGAACAAGGGCGACGAGAATTCTCCGGTGCGCCGTAGCCCCAATCCTGCTTCTAGCCCTAAGAGCTGAAGCGACCTCATCTACTTCACGTAGACGGTCTTCACATTGACGAACTCGCGGATACCGAAAGCGCCGAGTTCGCGACCGTAGCCGGAGTGTTTGATGCCGCCGAAAGGCAGGCGGGGGTCAGAGCGAACCAGGGCATTGACGAAGCAACTGCCGGCGTTGAGCTGCTTGCTTGCGATGCGCTCACCTCGATCACGGTCAGTGGTGAACACCGCGCCGCCCAAACCGAAGGGGGTATCGTTGGCGATGCGGATGGCATCGTCATCGTTGACGGCTTCGATGATCGCAGCGACCGGACCAAAGAGCTCCTCGTGGTAGGCCGGCATTCCCGCGCGTACGCGGGCGAGCACCGTGGGGGGATACCAGGCTCCGGCTTGTGTCGGGACGTGCCCGCCCAAGAGCAACAATGCGCCACGCGCTACGCTGTCGTGAACTTGCCGATGAAGCTCATCGCGTAAGTCGACCCGCGCCATCGGCCCTAGCGTAGTGGCTTCATCCGTCGGATCACCCGGCGTCCGTTGGCTCATCAGATGCACCACCTCATCCGTGAATGGTTTCGCGATATTGCGGGTCACGATGAGGCGCTTGGCGGCGATGCAGCTCTGCCCACAATTGATCAACCGGCTCTCCACACAAATGGCAGCAGCGGCAATCGGGTCGGCGTCCTCCAACACTAGGTACGGATCCGAGCCACCGAGCTCCAGCACGCATTTCTTGAGCACTTTTGCCGCAGCGAGCGCAACCGCTCGGCCCGTCGCCACGCTGCCCGTGACGGAAACGGCGCTGATCGCTGGGTGCTTCACCAGGGCGAGTGCTGTCTCGTCGTTGATGAACAGTGAGCAAAACAGGTCGCGCGGAAACCCTGCGTCTCGAAACAGCAGAGCAAGTTCTCGGGCGCAACCGGGCACGTTGGAGGCGTGCTTCAAAACCACGGCGTTACCGGCCGCCAGCGCGGGCGCGGCGCAGCGCACCACCTGCCAAATCGGAAAATTCCACGGCATTACCGCTAACAGCACGCCCAGTGGTTCGAATGTCACATAGCTGTGCGCGGCATCCGTTGGCATGTACTCCGGCTGGAGGAAAGCCTGACCTTGCTCTGCGTAGTAATTGCATGCCCATGCGGATTTTTCGCATTCCGCCTGCCCCTGAGTGATGGGTTT
>DATJEQ010000296.1:0-2991 GCA_035496495.1 Polyangiaceae bacterium | reverse complement strand
TGATGCCACTTTTGCGGATTTGAAGGCGAAATACTGCATCGACACCCACAAGGTGTTCATGGCGGGGTTCAGCAGCGGTGCGTGGCTCACTTACTTGATCGGGTGCCTGCGCGGCGATGAACTGCGCGGCATAGGAACAATGGCGGGTGGGTTCACGGATTCAGCTCAGGGGCAATGCGTGGGTCATGTTGCCGCGATGATCATGGCGGATACGGCGGATCCGGCCAACCCCATCGTGAATCCGGATCCCGTGACTCAGATCGACGAAGGACCGGGCATTGCCCGCGATATGTTCGCGGCCAGCAACGGCTGCAGCACCCAATCGGATCCTTGGGATCCAGAATTTCCGGATTGCGTCATCAACCAAGGCTGCGATCCGCGTTATCCCGTGGTGTGGTGCAAGACGATGGGCAAGGGGCACACGGATCAAATTCCGATGTCGACCACCGGTCTGTGGCGTTTTTGGTCGAGTTTGCCCTGAGCGAGGGCTGAACTCAGGCCAGGATTTCGGTCACCGTCGAGCAGGCGACGCCATTGGCGTTGTTGCCGAAATCGGTAACCCCCAATCCAAAGCCCTGATTCATCAGCGTGAAATAGAGGTCGCGGTGCGGGCGCCCAGCAGCAGAGAAATCAACGTGCTGGTCCGTCTTCAAAATGCCGCCCAAACCACCGATGAGCATCACCGGCAGATCGATCCCGTAGTGCCCGCCGCCATTCATGCAGCTGGCCAACATGATCACCGTGTTATCAAGCACGCTCACGCCGGGTGAATCCTCAATGGCATCCAAACGGGTGCACAGCTCGGCCACCTTGGAGACGTTCCAGTAGGTGATGCTGGCGAAATCCTGTGAGCTGCCGTGTTGCGCGCCGTGGTAGTTGCCGCCGGGCTGACCGTTATCGGTTGAGCCGGTGGAAGTGAAAGTGCGCGTTGTGATGTGATCGTAAACGAACTCTGAGCGTTCGTGCTCCATCATGTGGGTGATTACTCGCGTCACGTCGCATTGCAACGCCATCACGATCAGATCGTTCATCACATCGGCGTGCGTGCCCTTGTTATAGCCGCCGTCGGTGTTGGCTAACTGGAACTGTGCGGTCATCGTCGGGCGGGCCAGGGGGCTGCACATCAGACCGCTTTGCATGGTGTTGCCCAACTCGACCACGCGTTGCTCAGAGTTGCGTACAGATTCCAGGAATTCGTCCATCTTGGGCTTGTCGTTAGCGCCCAAGCGTGCACTCACAGACGCGGTTTGATCTTTCACGGCATCCAAGATGCTTTGATTCATTGCGCGGCGGTGATCTGCCAAAGGATCGGGGGCTGCTGGCCCTTGATTCTGCAAGCCGGCACCGACGATGCGATCGAATGCCGCACCTGGGTCGACTTCGGGCGAATTGGGGCCCGCCATACCTTTCCAGGAAATGCCACGCGAATACGAGCAAGGCGGCCCATCGCAGGAATTCACCGAGGTGCCGAGACTCAGTTCGAGCGAATCGAGGGGCTGCAGTCCCTTGTACAGCGGGTTCGTCGCGATCACCTGATCGACGGAAATGCCGTTGACGTCCTGACCGTGGAATTGCAACTGGAGATCCACCACGTTGGCGCTGGTCAAGAAACACCCTGGCCTGCGGCCGTGAGACGAACCCTTGTCGGATGGATCGGTGCCGCACGTGCTGTAGTTCTCGAAGCCGCTGATCACGGTGCACTTGCTCTTCAGAGGCCCAAAATTCTCCAGAATTGGCGAAAGCACCCAGCCCGCGCCTTGACCCGCCGCTGCTGGCTTCCAAAATTCGCCAGCAGTACCGTTGGGGAAGAAGATTGTCATGAAGCGCTTGGGAGCGCCCGCGGCCTGGGCTTTGGCTCCGCGCGGAGCGAGCGATTCAAGCCAGGGCAGGGAGAGCGCGACACCAGCGCCGCGCAAGACAGTTCTACGGGAGATTGCGGTTCTATTAGAGACTGGGGTCTTCATTGTAATAACTCCTCAAGGCCTCAGTTGGTGACCATACCGCGTCGCATCTGAAACGGCTCAGAGGTGACCAGTTGTTGAACCAAACCGCGCAATGACGGATCCGTTCCGCTTGCCCAGTTGTAGACGATGTTGTCGAGGTAGGGTTGATCCGTAGTCACCGTCGTTCGCCCCAAGCTGTAGATAAACATCTTTTGAGAGACGCAGGAGGACAGCTTGGGGTTGGCCGTGATCGAGGTCACGACGCTGGGCAATCCATTGAGCATGGTGCCGTCAATCAGCGTCGCGGTGGGGTCGATTGCAGCGCCGTTCGGATAAGCGGTGCGGTACTTGCCAATGCCGTCGAAGTTCTCGAGTGCCATACCGTAAGGATCGAACAGCGCGTGGCACGCCTTGCAATCCGGCATGGTGCGGTGCGCGTCGAGGAATGCGCGGATGTCCGTCATGTCGGAGGTGGTTTGCGCCTGTGCCTCGGCCGCAGCTTGCGCCGCGTCGACGGCCGCCTTCACGCCCGGCGGGGGATCGGGCGGCGGAGAACACAACAGGTCGCTCAAGATCCGCTTTGCGCGCAGGGTTGGCGACGTGCGTTGTGGGAACGAACTGCCAGCGAGGAAACCGCCCAGCCCCAGGAAGCCCTGGCGCTGATCGTCGGGAACGGAGACTTGGGTGAAACCCGCAGCGCCCGGATCGGGCATGCCGTAAAAGGCAGCCAAGCGGGAGTCGACGAAGTTCATGTCCGCGTGGATGAACTCCGTCCACGGCAGCGCAGTGCGCACGAATTGCCCGAAATACAGATACTCTTCTTCGGCCATTGAGGCGCCGAGTTCCGGACTCCAATCCGGGAACTGGATTGGGAAAGCGCGGTGCCCAGCGACGCCACGAATCCCTAGCCATTGCCCAGAGAAATTCCGAACAAGGCGATCGATCTTCGGATCGGTCATCATGCGTGTCACCGTGGCGGTGAACGCGGTGGGGTCAGCCAATGTTCCGGCGCCCGCGTCGGTCAACAGCGTTGTATCGGGGGTGCTGC
>DATJEQ010000295.1:0-3160 GCA_035496495.1 Polyangiaceae bacterium | reverse complement strand
CTTGGTTGCGGCTTGAAGCAGGTGGGTTGCGCGACTATGAGCGCGGCATGGGGTTTGGCGGTAGAAAGTGGCGCGCGGCTGGGGTGTTGAGCGCGTTTGGGGTGTGGGGGTTGGTTTGTGGGTGCGGGGGCGGAAGCAGCGGATCGGGCCCCTCTGAGTTTGTGATCTATTGGGCGGATTCAAAGGCTTGGTGTGGGCACACGGATAAGTGCAAACTGGACACTTTGGCGCATTGTGAAAGTCAGTGGCCTACAGTGGATGTGACTCAGCGCGCGTTGAACGCCACGGGCTGGACGGCAGCGCAGACTTCGAAATGTGAACATTCACAGAAAGCCCTTGATCAGTGCTACGTGGGCACCACTTGTGCTCAAGCTGCAGATTATCTTACGCAGTGCGCGGACCAAGTGGCCGCAGCCAATAGCGATTGCCACGCGCTGAATGACGCCGTCGCGGCCGTCACGAACGGCGTTAACATCAATGCTCCCTCAGATTTCGCAATCTATTACGCGAATTCCTCGGCTTGGTGTGGGCACAGCGCCGAATGCATGGTCAGCACCCTGGCTGACTGCGAAAATGGCTGGCCCACCACACCCATCGTCCAACTCGCTTTGGACAAAACGGGGTGGAGCGCAGCGCAAATTTCAGCCTGCGAGAAGGCCTCACGCGCCGATGACCGTTGTTACCTCGCCCTCAGCTGCGACCAAGTGAAGAATAATCAAGGGTGCGAACAAGAGAACGCCGACTTTTCAAACAAGTGCAAAGCGTTCTTGGATGCTTTGAGCTCCACCGATCTCACCAACCCCACACTGCCCACCGACCCGAGCAACCCCGGAAATTTGGGCATTGACGTCAACGTTGGCGCGCAGTTCTGCAACAAAGTCGAAATGTGCCAAGGCTCACCACTCAGCGCGACGGATCGCGCAGATTGCGAACATGCCACCAACCAAGCGTTCGGCGTCCTTCCCAACCCCGCCGGCGCAGTACAGTGCTTGAACGCCGCTGATTGCAGCACCCTGATGAACGATCCCCAAGGCGTCATCACAGGGTGCGTCTCGATCGACGCCCAGGCCACGCATTGCTCGGGCACCAATCTGCACGTCTGCGACACCGCCGGCACTTGCCGCGACGTCGACTGCAATGCCGCTTGCGCTTTCATCTCGCTGTCTTCCCAAGGCTGCGCGTACGACGCCACCTACGGCTACGACAAGTGCATGTGCAGTTAAGGCGCGGTCGCTGTTGCTTGGGAGCCTGCCCGCGTTCTTAACAGCGCGTCGATCAAAACCGCATGAGCCCCACTTGCGGCACCCCCAAAGACCCAAACCATGCTACATATGACGCATGAAGCGGGGGTTGGTGACTTTGGGGGTGCTCCTAGGTTTGTCGTTGCACACGCAAGCACGAGCGGCAGAGCACGATTCGCGGCATGTTTCACTGACTTTGTCGCCGATACACCTGATCTTCCCCATCGTGGAAGCGCAGGTCGAGCTGTTAGTGGTCCCGCATTTCAGCGTCGCCGCGATCGGCGGTGTGGGCAGCATCGCCGCCAAGTCGAATGACCCCGTGGTCGATGGACAGCGATTTTCGGTTCAGGAAGTGGGCGGGCAGATCGTCGGTTATCCACTCCGCGAGTTTTCTTCGTTGCAACTCGGCGCAGAAGTGCTGTGGGTTCACGTTGCCACCAAATTGCTGGCTGGCCAGGAGATAAGCGGCAAGGCCAGTGGCGTCGCCTTTGGTCCGTTCGCGGGTTACAAGCTTATCACGAGTGGTGGCTTCACGTTCTTCGTGCAAGGCGGCTTTGAATATGAATCCGTAACCGCCCACGCCACCGACACCACCGGCACCAACGCCCATGATCAGAAGAGTGGCTTCATCCCGCTCTTGAATCTGAATATCGGTTGGTCGTTTTAGAGACAGTTGCAAACGATCAGGACGCGAACAAACCGGCAAATTCATCGCAAAATCAGCCCATCTGGCGCTGAGTTCTTCAGAAATGCAATACTACTGCAACCGTGGAGATTCGCGCGGAACATTCACGATGATTTGCGCTGGAAGGCACGGAAGGCTAGCCATTCAATTTCGGCACTAATCCTATGTTCTTCACGTCTCGATTTTCGCTGCGTTCGGTCTTGTTGTTGATTGGAGGAACTGCGCTTTGGGCTTGTGGCTCGAGTGGCAGCTCGGGGGCGATGGGCAGCAGCGGAGGCAGTGTCAGTAGCGCCGGTGGCGTGCCTCATGGCGCCATGGGGGGCAGCACGAGCACCTCGGGCGGCACTGCATCAGGTGGGCAGCAAACGGCCAGCGGCGGCGGTTCGACTTCGCTCACCGCAGGTTCGACAGGATTGGGCGGAACTGGGGGCAGCGGTGGTGCGAGTGGTGGGCAACCCAATACTATGAACGGTGGATCGGGTGGCACGCCCGCTGGAGGTATGAATACAGGCGGCATGGCGGCGGGTGGCATGCAGGGCAACCCGAACCCGAGTTGTTCGGATGCGGTGCTGCGCACCGATCCGCCTGCGGGCAAGGAGGCGTTCAAAGCCGCGGCGATCGACCCAAAATTCCCATTCAGCACGCACTGGATCGGTGACTTCGGTGGCGCCGGCAACGTCGGCATCACGGGGATGGCGGATTTCGACAACGATGGTGATTTGGATTTCGCTTCGGGTCGTCCGGGTGGCGACGAGCAATGGTGGGAGTATTGCTCGCCGGATCACTGGGCGCAGCACACCGTGGGCGCAGGTCACCAGTCGCCGGGTGGCGGCAACGCGCTCGACGCCGATGGTGACGGCTTCGTCGACATCATCGCCGGAGATTCCTGGTACAAAAACCCGGGCACGCCACGCACCAGCATGTGGCAACGCTATGGCATTGGGATTTCGGGGGCCGAAGACATTGCGGTTGGCGACGTCAACGGCGATAGCAAACAGGACGCGCTGTGGGTGATCAATTCGATCGATCCGGAATGGCGAACACCGGGCACTGACCCAACGATGCCCTGGCCCACGGGCGCCGCGATGCCCAATCGCCAACAACAGGGCGGCGCGATCGGGGATGTCGACGGCGACGGCGACGACGACATCCTAGTCGGCAGTCGGTATTGGTATCGCAACCTCAACGGCATGGGCACGATGTGGGAAACCGTCGACATGGGTGCTGCTATGTT
>DATJEQ010000294.1:0-8344 GCA_035496495.1 Polyangiaceae bacterium | reverse complement strand
AGCCGAGCTCAACGCACGTGGCTTGTGGAATCACCCACAAGTAACGGCAACGATGAATAGCGGACGGGAGCACGCGGTCGAGTTGAGCGGCTCAGTCACAGTCACACCCAAGCTGAGTTTTCAAGATCTCCGTTTCCGCCTCAATGAACAAGATCTGCAGCTATCAGGGAAAATCAGCCGCCTAGAGCCCGATGGCCCCGTTGTTGAGGCTGAAGATCTCTCGCTCGGCGGTGCCGGTGGCACATTGGCCGGTTGGGTGCGCTATCGCCCCGGGGCAATTGAAGCGAATCTGAACGCAGAAAATCTCGACCTCGCGCTGCTCACCCGCGCCCTGGGACAGCGATACCCTGTGCGCGGGAATGCTCAACTTCAGCTGGATCTCACGGCGGGGGCCGACATCACTCGGGGCGCTCTTGCGCTCACTGTGAGCAAAGCGTCTTGGCAAGGAGTTGGAGACGCCACCGCGAAACTGCAGGCCCACCTGAACAGCGACGATCTCAGCATCAATCTCTCGGGCATCGATCCCCTGGTTGGTGCTTTTGGGGGACAAGCACAGGTACACCTCGGTGGCTCGATTTTCCACCGCGACGCCCTGCGAGAGGCAACGGGCAATGTCGAGCTACAGATCGACGGGATCCCCCTCGACCCCTTGTCACTCGCTGTGGGAAAGAATGGATCGCTCAAAGAGATCAACGGACGCGCGGCGGTGCGGCTACAAATTGAGCGACCCAGAGCCTCGGCCTTGCCAGATTTTTTTGGTGAAGTCACCCTGATGGATCTGGGATTCTCCAGCGATGTGATTCCGAATACGCCGCTCGCACTCGCGCACGGCACCCTGCGCTCAACCGTTTCACTCGACAGCAACAGCGGCGATCTGAGCACTGCTCTTTCCTTGAGTGATTCAAAGGGGGAACTAGTCGTTGCCAGCGGAACGCTGCACAGCGACATCCACAAGGCCATTGAGTACCCCGAGCAGGCACTCACGTTGCTGGCCAATGCTCCGCTCAACGCAGTGGTCAGCCTCAACCCTCGATCGCTGGACGCACTGCCCGTCGCCATCCCGGATTTGACCGGAACTGCGGCCGCCCGCGTGACAGTCAGGGGCACCCTCGCGGATCCACAATTCGCGGCCATGATCAGCGCGTTGTCCGTGCGCAACCCCAAGAGCCCTGATACCTCAGCGCTCGACCTCATGACCCACGGCGAGTACACGCCGATGAATTCCGAAATTACAATCGATGCATCGGTCAGCCACCAGGGGCTGCGGGTCGCCAGCATTGAAGGTCAAGGCCGCCTGGCTCACCGGGAAAATGGAGCCGACATTGCGGGCGAAGGCTCACTGATCGCGCATCTCGATGATTTCCCCCTGCAAGTGGTGGGGCCTCTTGCCGACGCTGGAATGCGGGGTTCACTGTCCGGTGCGCTACGACTCAGTGCGTCACCCAGCGGGGTTGAGATGCGAGCCATGCTCAGCCCCCACGGTATTGGCATTCCCGGTGCGAACCTCGGCGATGGCACATTGCTGTTGGACGGTACTCAGAGCCTGATTCACGGCGAACTCAAATTGAGTGCATTCCCGTCCACGTTGGACGCACGCATTCTGTTGGGAGTCGCGCCCGAGCAATACCTGAACTCATTCGCGCTGGATTTCGAGGCGCGCCAGCAAGAAGCAAGCCTGCTAGAGCCCTTCCTCACCGGCCTTCTGAGTCAGTTGCGGGGGGAAATTGACGCGCAAGCGCACCTGGTGATGTCGCGCAAAGCGAAAGTCGAGCCCTGGACGACTTCTCTTGACGGCGCGGCATCATTGCACAGCGGCATCATGCATATCGATACGCTGGGCCTTGAGCTGCGCGATATCGAAGGCACGGCCTTGGCGCGTAGCGCGGGCGGCGTCAACGCTATCTCCATTACCGGTGTGCGAGCTAAAGCGCGTGCCAACGATTACAATCTCGTGGGCGACGCGAGTCTCTCACTCCAGGGGCTCAGGGTCAGCTCGGGAGAAGCGCACCTTTCGATTCGAGATTTTCCTTTCATGTTGGAGGGCGTGCCCAAGGGCTTTGGCACGGGTGTGGCCACGGCAACGCTGAGCCGCAAACCTTCCCATATGCTGGCTGCGATCAATGTTGGCGCCCTCGATCTACGACTGCCGGCGGGCAGCAGTCGTGAGGTTCTTGAGATCCACGAGAACCCCGATTTCTTCATCCTACAGGAGCAATCATCCAATGCTGAGCAAAGTGGGCTTCCGTGGCGATTGTTGATCGATTTTGGTTCGCGAACGCGGGTCTTGCGCAACGATATGGATCTGGTGGTCACTGGGGTCGCTCAGGTGGACCTAGACAAGAAGGCTTCCTTCTCCGGCAACCTGGTGCTGGAGCCGGGGGGGCGTGTTCAGGCCATGGGCAAGGCGTTCGTGATCGAACATGGAACAATGACATTGAACCCCGATGAGCCCAGCAACCCAACGATCGACGTGCGTGCCGCGTACCGTGCCCCGGATGGGGTCAGCATTTATGCGTTAGCTCACGGCCCCATCAAGGAGCTCGACAGTCTGCAACTCAGCAGCGACGCCGGCTTGAGTCAGGATGAGATCTGGCAGCGCATTGCAGGCGCTTCTTCCGGGGTTGCCTCAACCGATGCGAGCAATGGCAGCAACGATTCCGGGAACGCGGTGAGCAGCGCTGGGCTGGGCGTTGCGGCCATGGGTGTCAACGAAATGCTCGGCAGCTCCCTGAAGGATGTCGAACTTCGAGTCGACCCCGGTGAAAGCCAGAGCTACACCGCAGCCGTTCGCCTGAACGATAAGCTGTGGCTGGAAGGGCGTTATCAACGCGACGATACAGCAGCTGCGATTGGCGGTCCCAGTAACGTTGTGAGCGGTGCGTTCGACTACCGCTTCGCGCGCAAATGGTCCCTGAGAACTGAGCTGGGCAACGCGGGCGGCACGTTTGACCTGCTTTGGCAGCATCGCTATTGAAATTCCCCACTGAGGGTTAATGCCCCAACTTCTGAACCCAGAAAAGATTAGGGTTTTCGAGCACTTGCAACCGCGATGTTCACGGTGAGAGCGAATTGACTCTCCGACCAATACTTGTCGACCGTCTCGCGCACGTAATCGAGCCCACCGCTCAAATTGTCCAAGCGAGAGACCGCCAACAAATCCGGAATTATCAGCAATCGCGTCGTCGGATCTTCAACGAACGCACGCCCGCCGTCAAACGTTACGTGTGTTGTAGCAGTAGCGATTTCAACTTCCGCAAGGCCGCAATCTTCCAGTTCTTCGGTCAAGGTCTCTTCAGTCGGACGATCCGTCGTTATTACTTCTAGGCGCGCGCTGAGTTCGGCATCGTCGTATTTCAGACAGTATTCATTGAGCAAATCAATCAGTTCCTGGAATGACCCACGCATGGGCAGGCTGACAATCGCTTGCCCACCGGAGTAAAGCAGGCGAGTCATTTCCAAGAATAGCGCCTTGCGCAATGCACTGGGGCCGAGCGGATACACGCTGAGCGCATGCGAGAAGACATTTCCTTCCAGTGAAGTGGGATAACCCTCTGCGACTAAATATTGAATGTCCGCTGCGGGAAGCGTGGCCGCCTTGTTGCGGGCGAGTTCTGCTGCCGCTGCAGAACTGTCGATACCCACGATGGCGCAATTGGGCAGCGCGCTGAGCAGATCGCGGTCTGGGTAGCCGGTTCGGCATCCTAGATGAGCGACGTAAGCCGCTTCCCCAGCGAGCAACATGCTCCGCGCAGCGTCACCGAACAGCGTTAAGAACCGCGGAACTACGAAAGTCTCCAAAATGGCGGCCTCAGCGGGCCCCACGGCGGGCAACGTCATCGCCGCTGGGCTACCAATAAGCAGGGCGCGCTGCAATCGCGGAGACATTGCAGGAGGGTCATTGGCCAGTCGACGACAAGCGCTGTAGGCTTGCCGCTATGAAGCCTTTGGTGCTGGGTGCCGTGCTGGCTGCTGTGCTGATGGCGGCAGCGGCTCTCGCGCCGCGTGCAATGCGCCGCACCATTGAAAGCACCGCGCGAGTGGTTCCCAGCAATGTGACGGTAGAGTCCGCCCCTTGCCCCGTTGGCAGTTTACCCGACAACGGAGTGTGCGTTCCCCTTCCCGCCGCGACGCCGCGCACCGCCTCATCGGGCAGTGCCTTGGGCGTCAGCACGCCGGGAGAGACGATCGGTCGCTGGCCAGACCGCCCTGCCGACATTGCGCTCTATCAATTACCTGTTGAAGCTGGAGTTGCAAAATCGGGCCTGAGTCACCCCACCATTGATGATGATCAGATCATCAACATCACCGGCAACGCCGGCGATCCCGTCCACCCGCTGTGGCTGGAGGGACAGATCGATAAGACTAAAATCGTTTCGATCTCCATTTCGGATTCGCGAGTGATCACATTGCACGCGGTACGGCATGGGGAGCGCTCTGAGCGGTACTTGCTCATCTACGATCACCTGGGCAGCATCAACACAGCACTGCTGCCTGGGCAAGAAGTGGATGTTGCGCAATCGCTGGGCGTACTTTCTGCCGCAGACAATGGAGCTCCTCTGTTGATCCTGTCCGCTTACCGCTTGCGTCACGCAGAAGGTCAAGAGCCCGAAAAGGCCGTAGCGCCGCTCGACGCAAAAATCTTATTGGCTCATGCCAATAGCGCGCCCTGCGATCTACGCAATGTTCTTCCCCTGCGTCGCTGAGCCGTTTACAGATCTCAGCGCACCAGCTTGTAGCCGTACCCGTACACCGTCAGAATGTGTTGAGGTCTATCGGGCTGCTTTTCAAGTTTCTTGCGCAGCTTCACGATGAAATTATCTATCGTGCGATTGGTGGGATTCGCATCCAAACCCCAAATTTTGGTCAAGATCTCATCACGGGCAACCGGCTGCCCCTCGCGATCGAGCAGCAATTTGAGCAATTCCACTTCGTAAAATGACAAAGTGAACTTGGTTTCTCCCTTTTCTTCAATGGTGTGTGCGCTCAAATTGACCACAAGGTCACCCACGCCCACTACGGAAATGCTCGCTGAGCTGCGATTCGTGCGGCGAAAGATCGCACGGATTCGCGCAACCAGTTCGCCCACGCTGAACGGCTTGGTTACGTAGTCATCGGCGCCAGCATCCAGTCCGCGGATCTTGTCGATCTCCTGACTGCGTGCGGTAAGCATCAAGATGGGCACTTGACTGTCATGGCTGCGTATGGCCTGGCACACCTCGTAGCCGTTGATGCCCGGCAACATCAGATCGAGAAGAATGACATCAGGAGGGTTCTCGCGAGCCAGACGGATCCCCTCTTCACCGGTGGAAGCCACCAGTGGATGAAACCCTTCGAACGCCAACGCGTCGGATAACCCGAGCGCGATGTGCGGTTCGTCCTCGATCAGCAGGATGCTTTTCTGGGGTGGGTGCGCCACGCTTCAGTGCAAGGCGTGGAGAATGCCAGCTCAGCCGCCGTCAGCAGCTGTCATTGGCACGACGCTGGAAGAAGCGAGGTTGGCTCCCAGGCATGCCACGAAGGTGGTGGTTCCCTGAGCTAGCTTGCCCTTGCCCACGAAGCGTAGCTTGCGTCGAGCGGTCGCCGGACACTTCGCCACAATTGCCGGACTGCCGATACCCTGATCCGCATCAATGTAGCACCAACCGTTGGTGGAGCTGGCCGTAACCTCGTTGGTCTGGCAGTCGACTTCAGCGGCCTTCTCGTCAACGGTGACCGGTGGATCACTGCCGCGTGTGGGCGTCACCTCGCACAAGCAGAACTTGGTGGCGCAATCTGCGCCCTTGCACAGACCGCTCTGCTCCATCTTGCGATGCACCAAGGGAACGGCCTCCGCGCGCACGTCGTCGCGGGCGGCGGCTGGCGAACAGGTGCAGGCAGCAGTGCTGTCACCAATTGGCTTCGCTTCAACGATGCTGCACGGCACATTGCCTTCCGCATCGATCGCCAGTGGGCGCGCGAGGCAGCGGTCTTGCAATTGCTCTTTCAAGCTATCGACGATGGCGCCAATTGCAGGACGGTAGCCGTAATCGTCCGCCGTCGGGTCGTCCACATTGCGTGCACAGATCGACGCAACCACTGCATTCTTCGGCCTCAACGTGCCGAATTGGTTGATCACGTCGAGTTCACGAATGCCGGGATAGGCCTTGGCGTAATTCTGCACGAAGCCGTAATTGTCGTTAGCTTTCTGGCACAGCGGATTGTTGTTTTGACCGTCGGGGGTTTCCGTGGGGCCCTGACAGTCACAAGCACGCATGTCACCCGCAGCCGTGAGCGCAGCGCAGTCACGCGGCATGGGCAGAGGCATGATGCAGGCGTACTGCAGATCGTCCGACCCACCCGGGGTCCACTCATGACCGTTGATCGAGTTAGCCATATGCCCCGCAGTGACGGGGGCCAGGGGCTCATTCACCGCTGGGCTATTGCCAGAGCGCGCCGACACTTGTTCAAGCATCAACGGATCGCCAGGGGTGAGCCCATTGTCCGGGCCCAGAAGCAGGTCCCAGGTGTGGTTCGTGCTCATCTGCTCGTACGTTTGGTACTTGAGCGGCACGTTGCCGGTGATGGGCATGCCCGGAGCGGGATTGACCACGATGTCTTGCCAGGGGACACCCACGATGCCCGCAAGGAACACCAGTGACTCGTCGCGCGGCAGAATGTTGGAGCCGTCGGGCACGGTGAACAGCGGGTTGGCAACAACGCGCCCGGTATCCCCACAGTTGTCGACGGACAAATCGTTGCGCGTCATGCACAGACTGCGCTGCGTCAGCGCATTGGCGTAACGCTGCGTCGGGTACAAGAAATCAACACCGAAGCGTTGCTTCTGATGGAAGCAGCGCAAGTTCCCCGGATCCTTGATCGCGTCCAGGCGATTCATTGCATCGAGGTAGAAGTCACCCGATTCAACGGTATTCGCCGGATCGCCGCAAACCGGATCGGCGGCGCAGCCAGCGGGCGGCGCTTGGCCACAGGAGTAGCAGCACGGATCCGTGGGCGACGCGTCGCACTTGGAAGCCGCACGCCACATGGCAGTTCCCGTTTCAGCAACGTACCAAGCCTGGCCGCCGGCCTTCACGGAACAGTCGTTTTCGTCGGTCAACATGATAACAGCGACCAACGAATTGGGACGCAGGAAAGCCGCGCGCTGCGCCAGGATGCCGTTGTCGATACCGCTGGGCGTGCGACAATTCATGTCAGGCCCGGGGGCCCCAGGACAGACCACGGCCGTGAGCTGGTCGTAAGGTTCGGGATCCACCAGGAACCGGTACCAGGCTTCGAGCGATGCCTCATAGCCGCACCCTTCTTCGCCAGTTACCGCAACCAACTTGGAAAACGCGCTTTCAAGCCCAGCGCGTCCCGTGCCCGTCCATTCCAAGAAGCCCAGGCCGGCCGCATTCACGTTGGTTTCGCCCATCAGAGCCGCCTGCCCACGGGGTAGCGCGCCCAGCAACGAAGCCATATCTTCTTTTTCCCCCGTTCGCGGTCCACCGGGATCTTTGCACGCGTTGCTGTTCGCGCCAAACCCGCCCAAGCTGGACGTGATCACGCCGATGTGAATGTCCAAAATCGGCTCGAATTCACGACCGAGCCCAGCGGGGCAATCGTCTGTCGGCTGCAGCGCGTCGGTCGCGGCTTGATTCGCAACGCCCATGTTGTCGACGCACACTGGATTCACTAGGCGACCGACCAAGTCGGGAACAGCGTCCTGCAAGATCGCTTGCTTGTCCGCCATGGATGCGGAGTTATCGACCATGAACAGCAGGTCGATTTTGTCCACCCGGTCTTGCGAGATCTTATCGACGATCAAGCTCGTGGTTTCGGGAGAGAGCTTGCCAACCGGTCGATCCAAACAACCGGTTGCAGTGATACCGACACCCAACAGCGAAACGACACCGAGTCGCACAAATAGTGAACTCAATGACTTGCCCCGCTTGAACTTACCTTGTGATTTCATCGTTATCTCCACTCTCACTCGCCAAAACTGCTGCCGCCCCAAAAAACCGACGCTCTTTCTCGACTGCCGCGCAGCGTATGAACCCGACCGTACCCCTGTCAACCGCAGCCGGCTTGCGGTGCCTCCAGATGGCCCTCAATAAAAACGTCGTAAATTTCCAGTGTTACAGGATAATACATGGGCCGCCGATGCCATGAGTCGCAATGTCCGTGCCGAGCCTCTGGGGGCTGATTCTCGGGGATTTCTAGCGGGCGAACGACAACGCAGTTGGCAGCACGGCGAACAGGAGCCAACCCGAGAGGCATGCTGCAGCCGGGCGCGAGCCGAGCTACCAGCGCCTAGGGCTGCGCCTTTAGTGAGGCCCTTAGCGAGTCGACTTGCCTGCGAGTGACG
>DATJEQ010000293.1:0-2376 GCA_035496495.1 Polyangiaceae bacterium | reverse complement strand
GGCGCGGAACAATGCGGAGCCCCGTGCAACGCGCGGGGCGACTGTTCACAGCGCACGCGTGCTGCGTTCGGGCGACCAGCGTTTTGCAATTAGCCCGGTCGCGAGATCGAGATCGAGATCCGCCGTGACGACGCCCACTTCGCCATAAGGCGCACGACCCATTAGACGACCGTCCGGTGCAATGATGCAGCTCGCAGAACCTTGATTCGGCATCGCGGGGTTGGCGGCCGCAATGTATACGGTGTTTTCAATGGCGCGGCACATCAGCGCCTTCTCGTTGTAAGGGCCGGCCGGATCGAGCCACCCTGAAGGCAACGCGCCGCTGCGCGTCGTCACATAATGCGGTGCAAACACGATCTGTGCGCCGGCCAACGCGAGCGCCCGAGGGATCTCCGGATAGCGGAACACTTCGTGGCAAATTGCGATGCCAAAGGTGACTCCCGCTGCCGTGAAGGTGCGTCGCCCCGCCCCAGGTGCGTAGACTTTCTCTTCGCTGGGATCGACCTGCGTCTTGATCTGTTCGCCAAGACGCTCGCCGTTGGCGTCGAACACCACTTGCACCAGCGCACGCCCCGTCGCTGTGGGGCGTTCCGTGCCCACCAGCACGACGATAGAGCATGAGCGAGCTGCGGCTCCCACCTGCGCCAATGCCGCGTCGACTGCAGCCGCCGACACGTTTTCCACCGGCTGCGGCTGCATCCGGTGCCCCGGCAAGATCGCTTCGGGCAAGCAAACAATCCGCGCCCCCAGCTTCGCTGCTTGCTCAACGGCAGCCAGCGCCGGCGGCACCGCCGCCGCCATCGTGGCCGTCAAAGGAGTCGAAGCAACTGCGATGCGCAGGGTGGTCATCGGGAAGTTAGACGTATATCGCGCCCTAAACACGCTGAGTGCGGAATTTTTGAGTGGCCGTGGAGCGCAGCGACGTTCGGCTCACAGAATCAGAAGGAATGGGGCCCGGCGAGCAACATAATACAACATGGCGATTTCGTTGGGACGGGTGCGGTTGCAGCATGGGTCTAGCGGGGGGTTGGCCAATAGGGCGGCTCTGGGGTTGCTCACTGGAGCAATCGGGTTGCTCACTGGGTGCTCTTCGAGCACGGCGCCAGACAATGCGGCAGCTGGCGGTTCTGGCGGTTCGACTTCGCTCGGTTCGGCTGGGCTCACCGGAGCCACCGCAGGCGGATCTACGGGGCTCACGGGCGGCGCCGCAGGCAGCGCAGCTTCAGTCGGTGGCGCAAGTGGCGGCAGTGCGACCAGCGGTGGCAACAGCGCCGGGGGCACACCGAGCGGCGGTGGCTCAGCGGGGCTCAACGCAGGCTCCGGCGGCATGGCGGTGGCGGGTGGTGCGGGTGGTACAATGGGCAACGGAGGATCGGGTGGCGCCGGCGGAGCCGGTTTTCCTGTGCCGGAAGTGAGTTCAGACGGTGACGGCGACTTCACCATCGGGCCCGATTACACGAAAGATCCCGATCTGACCGATCTGGGCAATCCCAAGGGCCAGAAATTCTCGTTCACGATGAATTCGGCCGACAGCGCGATCTTTCAAGGCACGGATGCGACGCTGAGCAAGCCGTTCACCAACAACAAGACGACGTTCAATCGCAACATCACGGTGTACGTGCCCGCGCAGTATCAAGATGGCCACGAAGCGGCTGTGCTGATCATTCAAGATGGGCCTGGCCCCATCGATTCAATCTCGCGCGCGCTCGACAACCTCACGATCTCCACCGACCCCATGAAGAAGATCCCGCCGTTCATCGCCATCGCCGTGGCAAATGGCAGCGATCGCGACGGCTCGGACGGCCAAGGCTCCGAGCGCGGTTTGGAATACGACACCATGTCGGATCGTTACTCGCGTTTCATTGACACCGAAGTGCTGCCGGCGGTGATTGCGGATTCGCAAGTCCACGCGGCTTTCCCCGGGCTGACATTCACAAAAAATCCGGAAGGGCGCGGGTCGTTTGGCTGCAGCTCAGGTGGCGCGGCGGCGCTCAGTATGGGTTGGTTTGCGACGGATTTGTGGCACCGCATCATCACCTATTCAGGCACCTTCGTCGCGCAGCAGAATACTACTCAGCCTGAAGCAGCGATGTATCCGTTTGGCGCCTGGGAGTATCACTCCGACCTGGAGCTGATTAAGAATACTGACATCAAGCCGCTGCGTATCTTCATCAACGCCAACGAGAACGACATCGGGGCGACCAACGATGGGTCGACACACCACAACTGGCTAATGGCCAACCAGCGCACCGCGGCGGCTTTGATGGCTAAGGGCTATCACTACCGTTTCGATTACGCGCAAGGCGTCGGCCACTGTGACGGCAAAGTCCAAGACCAAACCATCGCCGAAAACCTCTCCTGGGCCTGGCGCGGTTA
>DATJEQ010000292.1:0-3304 GCA_035496495.1 Polyangiaceae bacterium | reverse complement strand
GAGAGCGGCGTGTGCGCCGGCGGATTGTGCATGCCGAGCGTGCCACTGCCGAACACCACCTGCACCGTCGCGGCGGATTGCGCGAGCGGCGTCTGTACCTCTGGTGCGTGCGTGATCCCAGCGGGTGCTTCAGGTGCGGTCGACCAGACCGATTGTCAGGTGGGATCGCTGGGCTGCGCGTGCCAACCGATGAACAAGTGCATGGCGGGGCTTACGTGCACCGGAGGCAAGTGCTGCAACGCGAGCACGGGAAGCTGCTCTCCGGGCACCGCGCAGATGGATGCGGGTAGCTCGGGCGGACCGCCAAGCGCCTGCACGCCTGGGGTGGTCGGCGCCGTCATCACCGAGTGTGGTTACCCGTTCGCCAGCAGCAATCCGCTGACGGACATCTTGTTCAATGAGAGCCCAGTGCTAGCCGCGATCGTCCCCTCGGGCGGGTACCCGTTCGCCACCATCCAGCTCTTCTATAACGACGAACACGCCATGACGCTCGGCGTGCACAAAACCGTCATCAACGGGGTTTCCACCGATTTTCCGCTCTCGCCTTTGGCGATGAGCCCCGACATCGTCGACAATCCTCAGACCGGGACGAACCTGATCATCGGACAGCAGGCGGGCGTCGATCCTGTGGGGCGCCCCATGTGGCCGTCGCTGTTCATTACCGACATCACCGCGCATGCGAACGATGTGTGGGGTGACTGGCAATGGGGTGGCGCGCCAGTGAATCCCACTTACGTCGCTGGAACGTGGAAGGGCGCGGTCCGCACCGTCGCAGTAGGCAAAGCGGCAACGATCGCGCCGGATGCCGACCCGGTAAAGAACAACCAAAACTACGGCAATGGAGACATGGCCCCTGCAGGCTCAATCGCGAAGCTCGAAGCCTACGGCACAGAGGTGCGCTGGGATATTCGCCTAGAGGCCGGCCACAACTACCGCTTTCAGGTGATGGTCCACGATGGCGATCAGAACAAGATCGGCGGGGATGCGGGCGAGGCCTGCGTCACCTTCTGCGCCGGCAACACCTGTCCCGTGGGGCTCACCTCATGCACCACGAACGCCAACTGCACAGGCGGCGACGTTTGCTCGGGCGGCTGCTGCATTCCCCCACCGTCCGCCGGATCCGATGGCGGAGGTAACCCGCCTCCCATGAACGGCCAATGCCCCAGCGGTTACGTGCTCACGATCCGCAACGAGGAGCAGGTGTGCACTCCGCTGCAGATCCGCTGACGATCGCTCCGCGGGAGCTACCTCGTTGTGCCCCCATGCGGCGAACGCCGCATCTGGGGGCACGCGCCGACTAGGCGCACCGCATCGCGACGCCCAGCACGGGGGCGTCAACGAATATTGACCTCGATGCGCGGGCAGCCGAAGACGATTTGTACGTTTTGGGCTCCGTTTTGGCGCATCGAGTCGCAGGGTGCACCCTGAAGCACGACAGTGGGCGGCGAGGTCGTTTGATCCAACGTCCAGCCATCGCCTGTTGACGCACCGGAGCCTGCATCACCGGCTGCTGCATCCCCGGCGTCTGCTGCAGATGGGGCGGGCGCGGCACCATTCAGGAAGGGAATGAACTCGCCGTCGATCTTGACGTTGACCTTGGTGGGATCGGGCGGAACCGACTCCAACTGAAGCTCACAGGTGGTGATCAACTGCGTCGTGATGTCACGCAACGTATTTTCTAGCCCCATGACGCCGCCGCTGCTGGTGACTGCGTAGTACTTACTCGCGCCGGTCGTATTCGGCGCTTCGCCCGCAATGGCCACCTGATCGAGGATACTCGCGTAAGCCTCGGTGCCCGGAATGCCGACCACGATCGTCTTCACGCCGGCCGCGGCCAAGGCAGCGGCGTTAGCGACCGTGCGATCACTATCAATACAAAAGGAGGGTCCAGTATTAGCGGCGCTGCACTGATTTGTAGTGAATGGCAGGCTGTAGTCGATATTCGCCGTACAATTTTGGGCATCACAACTGATGTCCGGGTTGCAATTGGGCCCGCCATCCGTCGCGAGCAGCACATATTTCTTGCCGGTCAGGGCCTTCACCGCACTGGTACCGAAGTATCCCAACGCCAGATCGAGAGCCGTTGCGGTGGGCGTGCCGCCACCGGGCGACTCGCCTCCCAACGCGGAAACGATATCCGGCACGGCGTCGGCACCCGGGGCCAGCGGAACAACGATGGCATCGGTGTAGCGCCCTGGCATTGAGCAGCATGTGTTGGGGTCACCGCAGTCTGCGGGGATTTCAGTGGTCGGATTGTGGGGAAACAATTCGAGCCCTGTGATCAGCCGATCTTGCGTCGCTTCCAGAGCGCCTTGCAGCGCTTGGCGGATCGCATCCCACTTGTTCAAAGCGAACCCTTGAGGTGTGGTGTCCATACTGCCCGAGCGATCGAGCACAACCAGGAGATTGATCGGCACGGGAGCCGCCACCAGGTTCGTGCCACCGCACGAGGCATCGGTGTCGGCGTTTCCAACGGTGCCGCCCGGCGCCACCGACCCGCCCCCGGATCCTGGGGTGCCGAACATGACTTCACCACCGGGTGTGGTGCCCGCTGTGCCGGCGTTGCCGTTGTTGTTAGTGCCGCCGCTGACAGCGCTGCCTTTATCTTTGTTTGAGCCACAAGCCGCCGCCCAAAGAGCAAATAGCGATAGAACCGTGATCGTGATCGGACGTTTGATCATTGACTCTCCTAAGATCTAGGTTGGAACTCGCGCATTAGCGAATGACGATTTTGCAGAAGCCACCGGTGCAGGGCACACCATTGCAGCAGTCGGCGGTTGTATTGCACCCCTGCCCGTAATCCGCGCAGTTGGGCGGATTGGGGGGGGGAGGCGGATTGCCACCATCTGGAGTGGTGGTGCCGCCACCGTCGGGGTTGGGCGTGCCACCTGGAGGCGGCGGTTGACGGTAAGCACACGTGCCGGCGGTCGAGCCTGGCGCTAGAATGCACGCCACCCCTGAGCAACAATCGGCGGTATTCGAGCAGCTGCCACCCGAAGGCACGCACTCGGCGGCGCACACGTAGGGCGGAACGTCACCATTGGGGTTCTTCACGCAGGGCAAGTTGCAACAATCGGCGCTGCTGGCGCAGGCTTTGCCTACGTAGTTTGCCGGATCGGTGCAATCCACCTCCGCCGCGAGGCAGCGCGGAATGCCCAAGTTGTCTTGCTTACACGTGTCGTGATTCAACACGTTCCCCGAACAACAATTCGCATTCGCGCTGCACGACACGGTTTGCAGGCGGCAAATGCCCCCTGCTGGAGTGCACGAATTGCCGTTCTCGCAGCGGCCAATGGGATTGCCG
>DATJEQ010000291.1:0-20472 GCA_035496495.1 Polyangiaceae bacterium | reverse complement strand
CTCTGCCGTCACCAGTGCTTCATCCGCTGCCGGGGCGCGTTCCGTTGGATCTTCCGTGCTGCGTGGCTTGATCAAACCGGAGAAACTGTCGGTGCGGGCCCAATGCTTCACACGGGTGATGATCTCACGGCAGCTCAGGGGTGTGGCTGCGTCGCGGTCGGCCTCAAGCGGGGCGCAATCGAAATCCCAGTCGACTGCATGGATGTTCAAATCCCCCGCGCAGTGCCCTGCTTTGGCCTCCAAATCCTCGAGCAACTGCGCATCCGTAGGTTTCGTTTTGTCTGAATCGCTCGTGCCATCCGAGTCGTCCGCGTCGTTCGTGCGCGAGTGAAGCAGATCGGTTGCGGCGTTCGTCGCCCAACCCCTGAGCCCTCCCCAAACAACCACACAGCGGTGCTTTGCGCGCGTGAGACCGACGTAAACCACGCGTCGCTCCTCGGCCCTGTTTTCCCATTCGTTCTGCTTCTTGGGGTGCGCACGCGCCTGCTCATCGAGCCCGATGTGCAGCACCGCACGCTGTGAATCGTCGTGATAGAGCAGCGGATCATTAGTATTTCGCGCACCGCCATGCGAATCCCACAGATAGGGGCAGTAGACGATGGGGTACTCGAGTCCTTTGGCCTTGTGCACGGTGAGGATGTGCACGGCGGATTCATCGCTCTCCAGACGAATTTCCGCGTATTCAGACTGAGCGGCCTTGCCCTTGCCGGCACGCTTGCGTTCTTCACGCAGCCACTGCGTCAAAGCGGCGGGGCCTAAGTGCTGCCCCTTGCTGGCGCGGTGCAAGAGTTCCCCCAAGTGCAACAGGTTGGTCAGGGCGCGCTCCCCGCCGCGCGCCTTCAACAAGGTTTCCGCGGACTGTGCGGTGCTCATCAGCTCACGGAACATGCGCATGAAGCCGTACTTGCTCCACAACTGCCCCCAGTGACGGAATTTCCCCTGCCATTCGTTCCACGCCTGAGGATCGTCCTCCAGCTGGGCGAGGTTGTTGCCGGATTGCCCCATCATACGCGATGCCAGGGCGCGTTTGATGTCACGGCTGCTGGACGGATCGAGCAAGGCACCGAGCAGGAATTGCAAATCCGTTGCGTCGTCAGAGCCGAATACGTTCTGATCGCCGGCCAGAACACAATGAACGCCGTGGGAAACCAGCTCCGCTTGGATGAGTCGGCATTGCTTGTTGTTGCGCGTGAGCACTGCGATGTCGCCTTCGCGCACCGGGCGCTCAGCGATGCGCGCGCCGCTTTGCAATAGCTCGACAATGTCCGCGGCCACGATGCGAGCAACGGCGATGCGCGCGGGCCCCTTATTGGCATCCTGCTTCTGATCCTTGCGCCGCACGAAGAGCAGCTCGAACGCGCTGCTACGGGACTTGTCGGGATGAACAAATTGGGCGCTGGCGTCGGGGCGTGGCGTGATCGGCTCGTACCCGATGCCGTCGATGAAGAACGCGTCCTTCTTGGCGAAAAGCTGATTGACGACGGCGATCACCCCCGGGTCAGAACGCCAGTTGACCCGCATCGAGTGGCGTTTGGCTGCTGTGCGCCCCGCGAGGTAGGTGAATACATCCCCGCCGCGGAAGGCATAAATGGCCTGCTTGGGGTCGCCAATGTAGAACAGCAAGTGTTCCCCGTTACCAAAGACGCTGTCGAAGATCTGAAGCTGTGTCGGATCAGTGTCTTGGAATTCGTCGATCAGCACGGCCTTGAATTGCCCGCGCATTGCCTTGACCAGCGCAGCCCCGTCAGGCCCGCTGATGGCAGTCGCCAACCGCTGAATCAAATCTTCAAATCCGAGCACGCGCTGTTGCGACTTGCGCCGCGCAAGCTCTTGTTGCGTCGCGTTCAAGAACTCGTGTTGCAAGGCGATGGCGCGCGCCGAGTTGAGATCCGCGTAGCGTTGCCACGCGGCAAAGAATGGCGGCAGTTTGGCTTCAGAACACTTGAACAGCTCTTTCGCCACCTGCGGGAAAAGACAGGCCGCATTGGCGGGGAGCTGCCCGCTGGTGCCGTCGACGATGTGTTCGACCGCAGCGAATAGGGCAGGGCGTTCGTCGGCGCCGATGCCGAGTTTGCCCAAGGTTTTGTTCTTGCGCAGGATGGCTTCAAAATTCAGATCGGTTTGGCGACCATGGCTGCGCACCGCATCCAAGGCATCTTTGAGGGCGCACGCCAGATCTGACTCGGAGGCGGAGCTCAAAGGCTCGACACGCAGGCTCGGATTGCGACGGATGGCGTCGAACAGCGTGCGCAGGCGATTGAGATTGACCCCCGCGCTAGCCAGTGTCGTCACCAACTCGGGTGACGGCGCGATGCGTCGGTGCCAAAAATCGTACAACACATCGTCGCGTAGGTCGTTCAAATCGGGCACCAACTCGACGTCGAATGCCGTGCGCGTCTTAAGGGCGCTATCGTGCAGCAGACGCTGACAGAACCCGTGAATAGTGGAGATCGCCGCCTGGTCGACGTTTTCCACCGCTTCGCGCAAACGCTGGGCGTCCTGGAGCAAGGTCTTCTTACGTCGTTGCACGAGCTGGGTGAAATCATTCTTGGGGAGTGGGGCGCCCTGTGCGGCGAGATCGAAGATCTGCTCGGCCTTAGCCAACTGGGCGCGAACCCGATCCCTCAGCTCGGCCGTGGCGGCCTCCGTGAAGGTGACCACCGCGATATCTTTGGGCTGCAGTTCCTCTTCAAGTACCAGCCGTACGACCAAGAACGTGATGGCGTGGGTCTTGCCGGTGCCGGCACTGGCCTCGACCAAGTTCTTGCCGCGCAGCGCAACGGTTTCAACATCGAAGCGGGAACTCTTGTCCGTCATGACGTCACTCATGAAGACAGCCCCTTGAGCAGCGGCTCGTACACCGCGGTGGCCACCCGGTGAAAGAGCGTGGCGCGGATGGCGTCGGAATTATCCGGATCGCAAGCAACGAAAGGGGGCAGCGCATCATCGCCAAACGCGCGCTCGGGGTGGGGATCGCGCACGGTGTCAGGGCAATCGTCTTTGGAGTAAAAATTGATCGCACTGATCAAAGCACTGCTGGGCATCTTGGGTGTCTTGGGGTTCATCAATGCGTCGACGTAGCTGGCACTGGTGCTGGGCAAAAACGGCAGTGCGCTGCTCAGCCCTTGGTCGTAGAAATCCACCAACGCGATCAGCGTCTTCTGCGCAGCCTGTGCAGTGAGCGGCTCCCACCGGGCTTCGCTGAACGCAGGCTTCTTCTCATCTCTGCCGATCAGGCTGGTGGCGGTGTTGGCCCCACTGGCGCAGGCCGCGAGGTGGCGTATCCAGCTTGCAATGCGGTGCTTCGGGGCGATGCGGGAGAACGTCGCTTCCACAAAGCCGCCCAGCCACAGATTGTCGACACTGCCCACAAGCTTGCGCTGCGCAGCAAGCTGCACTTCCACCCGCTGGGGCGACAGAGCGGCTCCCGCGCGCCGCAAGCGAACTTGCTGTGCAATGCTCTCGGCGATGGGCACTTGCTGCTGTAGGAGCAAATGCCCCTGATGCCCCCAGGGCAATTTGCCGGCCCCCCGCAATACGGTTTCAATCTGTTCGACGGGACGTTGATTCAACAGGCCTTGCAGCAAGGCATTGCCGATCTCCCAGCCGTCGAGGGAATCGGTCTCCAGCGGTTCGCGATCGCTCAGGCTGCTGTCATATTCCCTGAGATCAATCCCCAATCTTCGGCTCAGGAAATAGGCCTGAGGCGCTCGATAAAAGCGGATCAAATGCTCAAGCCGCAGCTCTGCTGGTTCGCTGGATTTGAGCGGTTCGCTGGCCAGTGTGGCCCGCTGTGTGGCCCGCTCCGCTCGCTGGGCTTGCAGGGCAGCGGCCGCCTGGGCGTTCTCCTCGGAAAAACTGAAGAGGTGGGGATCATTTTGAAAATATTGAGGATTGAAGCCCTGCAAGCGGTGCTCCACGCGCACTGAATCGCCAATACAATCGAGCAACTCACTGACGCACACCGAGGGCGGCAGCGCCTTGTTGTCCTTCAATGCGCGGCCCGTGTAGGTGACGATGATCTGCTCGCGCGCCGCGCATACCGTCTCCAGGAATAGGTAGCGATCGTCTTCGCGCGGTGAACGATCGCCCGCGCGGCGATCGCCTGTCGCCATGAGATCGATTTCGAGCGGCCGTGGCGAACGAGGGAATGATCCGTCATTCATGCCTAACAGGCACACGACTCGGTACGGAATGCTGCGCATGGGGATCAAAGCGCAGAACATGATGCCCCCGGAAAGAAAGCGCCGTTCGGGGCGCAGCACGTCCACCGTGCGTTCCAGCAAATCCACAATCACGGCAACGTCCAGATCGCCGGCGAATTGGGCGTGGTGGGCGGCAGCGCAGGCGCCAGTCAACGCTTGGCGTAAATGAGCAATCTGCCCTGCGCTTACATCGTCTTGGACGAACAAGTCCTCTGCTAAGGCGAGCACGGTTGTGCCCCACGAGTCCATACTGCGCGGCTTCTCAAGATCGCGAAGCCAGCGGAACAAGTTGCGTGCAAAATGCGCCAGCTTGCCCAGAACTTGCGCCTGTTGCCCTTCGATTTCCCCATAGGGCACCACGCCTGCAACCAGTGGGGCTTCGTCGTCGGGCTGCATCGCGTAACCCAAGAGCAGGCGTTTGAGCGCAAAAGCCCAGGTAAAATCCTCTGTTGCAGGAAGCTCAAGGCTCGCCCGATGCGCGGCGTCGATACCCCAGTGCAGCCCACTGGCACTGAGCCACGCCTCGATTTGCTCCACGTCCAGGCGCGTCAAACCAAAGCGGGTCGCGATGGGATCGATTTTTAACAGATCGGCGATCTCGGTGGCCGCAGCACGACCGCGCACCAAAGAAAGAACGCGCTGAATGGCGTCCATCAACGGGGATTCGCGCCGGCTGGAGCGATCGGAGATGTGAAAGGGCAGGTGATCGCTGCGCCAGGTGGGTCGCGAGAAAACAGCGTCGATCAGTGGTGCATAATTCTCGATATCCGGACACAGCACGATGATTTCCTCGGGCTTCACCGGATCCTGTGCACGCGAAGTGAGCGCTAAGATTTGATCGCGCAAGACCTCCACTTCGCGCGTTGGACCGTGGCAGCTGTGCACAGCGATGTTGCGCGCGCTCGCTGCCAGGGCGGGCGGCTCGTCTCGAACCAACTCGTAGATATTCGACTGCAGATCGCTGAGCAGGGTGCCTTTTTCTGGTGCTTCATACACAGCTTCTTCAACCGGGGTGATGCCTTGTTCTTTCAGTACGGCCTTGCACACCTGATCGAAATCCGCCCCCAAAAACCCAAGAGACGCCAGAGTGCGGTTGTCGACTTCGATGCGACGTTTCCCGTCTTTACTCGTGCGCTTGTCGCACCAGGACTTGGGCGAAGGCGAAAAGAGGTAGAGGTGCACGTCCAGGTGCGTGCTCAGGGCCGCGAACACTCGCAGGTAGAGTGGCGGCAGCGTTGAAATCCCGAACAGCGAAATGCGTGGGGGTAAGCCGGCGATGGCCTCGCTGCGAGTCAGTCGCCCGAGCAGCAAATGCTCGACTCGTGCAATGTGCCGTACTCCAAGCCGTTGAACCACGGCGCGCCAAAGTTGAGGCTGCCAAGCGGCATCACTCGCCATCTCCTCGGCTGCACCATCCTCCCAGCGGCGCAGCATTTCAGGGCGGAACACCAGGTACTGATCAAACACCTGTGCGATCCGTGTCGCCAATTGCGCCGCGCGCAGGCCGGTCACGTCATTCGAGACATAGCGCTGCAACGGCGCAAACGCCGGTTGCGTCAGCAATGAGGTCGGCGAAGCGTCGCTCAGTTCTGCGTGCGTCGCCCATTCCAAGATCTCTTGAGTTAACGCCGGGGTGGGGAACGCGTCGGGACCGAGGGCAGCGCGTGCCACCTCCTCGATGAAATGCCGCGGATAGGGCATTCGAGCGGCCCACACTCCCAGGGGGCGTGCCAGTTCGCGTGACAACCAAAGGCCCATGCCGCGGCCTTGCACAATCACACGCTCGGGATTGAAGGGGCCACCCAGAGGCCGCTGCAGCTGCTCACCGAGTGCAGCGGTCAGCCGCTCGATGCGATTGCTGCGATGAATGTAAAATTGGGCCACGAACGGGCGCAGTCTAGCGGGTTTGCTCGATCACCGCACCCACAGCTGACAGACTATGTCCGCCCTCAAGTCGCCCTTGACCGGGGTCGAACCCGGGCGTTCACTGAGGGGCACCCACAATGGCTCGCAGCGCGAATCCTCCTACGGACGGCCTGTCCGTTCACCAGCAGGCCGCAACGCTGCGCGGCGTGTTGATCGCCGGGGCCGTCGCGATTGCTTCGGTGGGCCTTGTCAGCCTGATGCTGAAGGTGGACCCCACGTTGACCCTGTGGACGTATGGCACTGGGTTGCTGCTGCACTTGGCGCACTTAGGTTGGCTCCAGAGCGGCAATGTGAAGCGCGTCGCGGTCAGTCACTGCATCTCTTACATGCTGTGGGTTTCGCTGGTGCTCGCGCTGCGCTACGGGGGGCTGCGCTCGCCCGCCGCTCTCGTTTACCCGCCGTTGATCTTGGTTGCGGGCTTGGTATGGAGTGGGCGCGCTGCGCTGGGCATGGCGATCCTCACTTCCGGCATCGGCGGGTTGTTGGTTTTGCTCGAGAAAGAGGGCGTGCTGGTCGCGTCGCTCGAACGAGTCACCCCGGAGCGCTTGTGGCTGCTGTTGACCGCATGCGTGTTCATCACCGCGGTGGTGCTGCGTTACGCCCTGAACATCATCCACCGCTCCGTGGCGGCGACTCTGCTGAGCGACCGACGCTACGCGGAGTTGGTGGAATCGGCGCCGGACGCCATGCTCTTTTGCGACCGCGACGGCACCATTCGCGCCTGCAACGCGGCGGCCAGCGAATTGTGGGGGTGCGAATCTTCCTGGCTGTTGGGGCAGCGCATCCGTAATCTGCTTGCGAATCCGGCCGATGCTCCACGCGTCCTGAGAGCCCAGGCGGCCACCCCCGCGTTGGAGCTGGATATTCGCAACCTGATGTTGGAAGTGATCCCGGTTGAAGTGCGAGTACGCCCTGCTTCAACCCAGGAGGACGAGCCCGCGGTGCATCTGACCGTGCGTGACATTCGTGAACGACGAGCTTCGGCGCAGGAGCGGGATCGCTTGGAAAATCAGCTGCGACAAGCTCAAAGGCTGGAAGCACTGGGGCGGCTAGCAGGCGGCGTGGCCCACGATTTCAACAATCTGCTCACCATCATCTTGGGCAACGTGAATTTTCTGCGCCCCGCCGCCACCGAGCGTGCGGCCCGCGCGGTCGAATCCATTGAAGAGGCGACAGCCCGGGCAACGGATTTGACTCGACAATTGCTGGCCATGGGGCGCCGCCAGGTCTTCGAGTCCGACGTGGTGGATCTCAATAATGTGCTGAGTTCCGTGCGCGGCATGCTGCGGCGCTTGCTGCCAGAGGATGTGGCGTTCGAAACGACCCCTTGCGACCAGCCCTGTTGGGTTGCAGCGGATCACACACAATTGTCCCAAGTGGTGGTAAACTTGGTCACCAATGCGCGCGATGCAGTGCGGCCGGGCGGGCGCATCGCGGTTAAGCTCGAAGCAGAAGACAATTCCATCGTGCTCACCGTCAATGACGACGGCGTGGGTATGACCGACACCGTGCAAGCACATCTCTTTGAGCCTTTCTTTACGACCAAGGAAAGCGCAGGCACCGGCTTGGGGTTGGCCACTGTTCACGGCATCATCAGTCAACTGGGCGGACAGATCGCGGTGAAAAGCGCCGAAGGAAAAGGCAGCACGTTCACCATTCACTTGCCTCGCGCCGCGGCCCCCAGCTTTGAGTCCGCGTCGGACGCGCCGCCTCCCTCGCTGCCGCCCAGCGGTGCGGTGACCGTGCTGGTCGTCGAAGACGACGCCCCGGTGCGTGAGGTCGTGTGTGCGATGTTGCGCTCCGTCGGTTATCGCGTCGTGGACGCGGAAAATGCAAGCTCAGCCGAACAGGCCGCAGAGCGCGCGGGCAGGGTCGATTTGGTCGTCTCCGACGTGGTGCTGAACGATTCAAATGGCCCCGCAGTGGTGGCGTCGCTGAGCAAGCGTTGGCCGCGACTCAAAGTGCTATTCGTCTCTGGCCACGCGGAAGGGTTGATCGCGCAGCGGGGCATGTTACGCCCTGGTACGCATTTTTTGGCCAAGCCCTTTTCTCAACAAGCATTGATCGCCAAAGTGGCGCATATTCTGACTGGCTCTAGCACGCGCCACGAAATCCCCGCGCCAATCCAAGGGCCCTGAGCGAATGCCGCACGCGACGCCGACTCATCAACACCATCATCATGATCATGATCATGCCCACGATCATGCCCATGGCTCGCATTCGCACACGCACGCCCATGGCTCGCATTCGCACGCGCACGGCCATTCGCATGCGCTGCCCGGGCAGAGTCATCAAGCCGCGCTGCGTTGGGCGCTGGTGGCCACCGCGCTGTTCATGATCGTTGAGGCAGTGGTGGGCCTCACCAGCGGCAGCTTGGCATTGGTGGCAGACGCAGGGCACATGCTGAGCGACAGCGGTGCACTCGCGTTGGCATTGGCAGCACAAGTGCTGGCCAACAGGGCGGCGTCCCACGAAGCGACGTACGGCTACCGCCGTGCGGAAGTGTTGGCCGCGTTCGTCAATGGCATCGTTCTGGCATTGATTTCGCTACTGATCGCCAAAGAAGCGATCGAGCGCCTCATGACGCCCACCCCCATGCAGACGACCCCGGTGATGATCTGCGCGGCGTTGGGGCTGTTGGTGAATTTGGCCGTTGCCAATCGGCTGCATGCCAGTGGCGGTGGTAATCTGAATGTCAGAGCCGCCCTGCTTCATGTGATGGCCGATGCGATTGGGTCAGTGGGCGTGTTGGTCTCCGCCGTGCTGGTTGAGCTGTTGGAATGGAAGCAAGCCGACGCGATTGTCTCGGGGTTGATCGCCATCTTGATCGCGTTTGGCGGCTATCGGATTTTACAACGCACCGCGGGCGTCTTGCTTGAGTCGGTACCAGCGGAAGTCGATGTGCATCGCTTGCGCGAGTGCATCAAGTCCACCCCCGGTGTCGCCGATTTCCATGACCTGCACGTGTGGCGGATCTCAGAAGGATTCGATGTCGCGAGCGTGCATGTCACGCTGGCGCCTCAATCCCATGGCGTCGAAGTGTGCCAGGCCGTGCGTGAACGCATTCAACGCGAAATCGGCATTGAGCACGTAACAGTGCAGCCTGAAGCCGCGCCGCCCAACGAGCTGGTGGCCCTGCGCCACGGCCGCGACGGTCGCATTGTCAGTGGCGGCGGCTGAGGAGATGCGCAGCTCAAGTCGTCGACCCACGATTGCACTCTGGTTGTAATTATTGAACTGCGACTGGCCGTTCATTTTCGATACCAACCCGAATAGCGGGCGGTGACTCATTGGTACAGTCTGCGTACATCGCGACGCCTCATTCCCCATTCCGGAGAATGAGGCGTCGTCTTTTGTGAAGAATTTAGGAGTATTTTCTTGGGGTTTAGCGCTTATTTGTGAGGGTTTCTTCGATTCGACTCTGCGAGGGGCTGAGTCGTGATTCCAGAGGCTTGGTTCTGGCCAGGCTGGAATCCCCAAATAGGCTCGCAGCGGCCAGAATTGTGACCAGTTTCCGGGCAGTTGGGGGCTCCAAGAGAACGACGAAGGCAGTTGGGATTTGAAGGCATGCAGGCGATGATTTCGGCAGTGGAAGTGATGTACGTGGTGCCCAATCGCCCACAGCTGCGCGTCATTGAAGGCGACGGTCGATCCGATCCTGCCTCGAGCCAAGCGCCGTTGGATTTCGACGAATTGTTTCGTCGTTACGCGCCGTACGTCGGTGCCATCGCGCTGAAGATCTTAGGTCGGGACGACGAGGTCGACGACCTGGTGCAAGACGTGTTCATCAAAGCGCATCGCGGCCTGGGCAAGCTCAATGATCCACAGGCTATTCGCCCCTGGCTCGCTACCATCGCCGTGCGCATGGCGCGTCGCAGGTTGCGTCTGCACTGGTTCAGTCGAGTGTTCCGCTTGAGCGATGCGGGCGAAGCCCTGGTCGACACAAAAGCCAGCCCAGAGCAGCGCGCACTGGTCACCTCCGTGTACCGGTGCTTGGAAAAATTACCGGCTAATGAGCGCATCGTGTGGGTTTTGCGCCAGGTGGAAGGGCAAACACTGGAGCAGGTCGCCGAAACCTGCGGTTGCTCGCTGTCCACTGTGCAACGGCGCCTGCGTGCCGCGCGTGAGTTCTTGGATAACGCGTTGTTGGAGCGCGGAACGGTTGCGGCCGGTTCTGCAGTTGCAGGTTCTGATGCGACTGATTTGAAGTCTGGGGTTGCAGATTTGAAGTCTGGGGTTGCAGTGGAGAGCCCGAAAGGAGGGGAGGACCAATGAGCGATCTGATCTCCGATCCTAAGCCTCCAATCTCTGTCAGCGACGATGCCGGTGAAGGTGTGCGCGCCGCCATGCGAACGGATTGGAGCGGTGGTCGCACGGAGCGTTTGTTGGCGCAAACGAAGCGAACCATGGTGCGTCGCGAACGCGCCTACAGCGCCACGATTGCGCTCAGTGCCGCCGCAGCCGTGCTGCTGGTCGCGGTGCGCGTGGGGCTCTTGCTGGCTCCCACGCCGGTTTCGCAGCACAGCCAAGCGTCAAATAATGATGCTCTGTCCAATAGCGCCGCGCAGCAAGCCGCAGCAGCGCAAAAGGTGATTCGTTTTGGCGACGGCTCCGTCGCGGAATTGGCCAGCGCCGCAGCCGAAATCGATGTGGAGCGAGTCTCGCAGGATGCGATCGATGTGAATCTGCATCGAGGCCGCAGCAATTTCCGAGTCACGCCGGATCACGCGCGGGTGTTCACGGTGCGCGCTGGCGACGTGATGGTGACTGTGCTCGGTACCGAGTTTACGGTGGAGAAGCGCGGTGAGCGCACCTATGTGCGGGTGACGCGCGGCAAAGTCAGCGTGGATTGGCCCGGCGGTAATCGTTTGCTGCTCGCGGGTGATGAAGGGCAATTCCCGCCGGAGGAGCCCAAGCAATTGACGGATCTGCCCAGAGCCCCCCCCGTGGCCCCGCCAGCGTTGGGCGTCAATTTGCCAAAGGCCGCTGCGGAAGAAGCGCGACCGGCGATCGAAGAGTATCGGGATCGCGCCGCTCAGCAGGATTTTGATAAGGCCTACCAGGTGATGCTGGCCACGCCAAAGGTGGTGGGTTCGGATGTGTCGGATCTGATGCTCGCGGCTGATGTGGCGCGGCTATCGGGTCACCCCGCTGAAGCAGTGCCGTATTTGCGGCGCGTGCTGGGCGAGCACAGTGGCGATTCGCGTGCTCCGTCGGCTGCTTTCACGCTCGGGCGCATGTATTTGGGTCAGCTGGGCTCTCCGGGTGAAGCCGCTGCAGCATTCGCTAAAGTGCGTGCATTGGCGCCCGTTGGGCCTTTGGCAGAAGATGCGTTGGCTCGTGAGGTTGAAGCGCGTGCACGTGCGGGCGAGAAGGCAACTGCGCAAAGTCTGGCGCGGCAGTATCTGGAGCGTTACCCGAACGGTAGGCGCACCGCGGTTGTGCGTGCTCAGGCCGGGCTGGATTCAAGCAGCGCACAGTAAAACCTTTTTGGCTAAGGACTTGCGCTCGGGCTCAAGAACGAGCGAGCCTGTGACCCAGTGGTCTCGGTCCGTTCAGCGGCATGGATAAGTGCAGTCGTGGGGCTGATCATCAGCCTGAGCACTCACGCGGCACACGCTGAGAATTCACAGGTGCCCATCCATCAGCGGGATTGCCCCGATGAGTGGCAAGAGCCGCTCGTAAAATTGATAGACCTTGAGTTGCAGAGCTTGCTGGAGGAGCGACCGCGCGCTCAGCTGAGCGACGTGCGCAGTGTTACGGTCAGTTGCACGGTCGATCGCATCGTGGTCACAGTCATTTCCACCAAAGGCAAGATCTACAATCGCACGCTGACGCGCGATCTCGATGAACAGGACGCCGCAGCTCAACCGCGCGTCGTGGCGCTGACGGCAGCAGAATTGGCCGATTCCATCTGGCTCGTTGCACCCAGGCCAGCAAAGGAAGCGCCCCCCAGGCCTTATCGCCATCTGCGTGTGGCGGGGCAGCGCTGGGTGCTCTTGGTGGGCGGCATGGCCGAGCTGCTCGGTAAGCCAAGTCTCGTTGGCTTGGGCGCAGAGCTAGCAGTGGAGCACTACGCACTGCCCATGCTCGCCCTGCGCCTGCAAGCCCGGGGCAGCTTCGCCCGCAGTGCGGATCGCGACGGCACCGAAATTCGCGCACGGTCGTGGACTGGAGTGGCCTCAGCGCTTTTTGGCGAGCACGCGACCGAACAAGGTCAGCGTTGGAGTTGGGGCTTCGGTCCCGGGGTGCGCGTGGGTTGGGCGCAGATCGTTGGAATTCCCGTTCGGTCCACGGTGGCCTGCCCCTCGCCCTCGGGCTGCGACCTTCAGGGTGACGCAGTGCACGGCATTTGGTTCGGCCCAGTGCTGACGGGACGCCTCGCCTATATCTGGTCCAACGCCGTCGTTCTGGCGCTTTCAGTGGAGGGGGGCCTTGTGACTCGCTCGATCATCGGGGCTGATTCGGCCGGCACAGCACTTTTTGGCTATGATGGGCCATGGCTTGGCGCGGGCCTGTCAGTGGGCAGCGCGTTCTAAGGCAGTGGGCCTGAGGACGCGACTCGTTGGCCAAATGGCCGAATAGTGGCCCTCTGCTTGTTCAGCGTCGGGATGTGGGCTAAGAGCTGGCGCCCAAACTAAAGGTAAAAACGCCATGAAGTCTGAAGGTCACCCCGTGCTCAACCCCGTCGTTTTCGTTGACGGTTCGTTCGAAATTCCGACGCGTTCCACCATGAAATCAACGGAAACGCGAAAGATCAACGGAGTCGACCATTTCGTGGTGCACGTTGACATCAGCGCCTACTCGCATCCCTTCTACACCGGGAAGCAGAAGCTGGTGGATGCTGCCGGTCGCATTGAGCGCTTCAAGCAGCGTTACACCAAAAAATAATAGGGCCGGATCGACGGAGTCCAATGAAGCGTTGGGCTTTCGCCGCGTTGTTGAGCTTCGCTTCGCTGTGGTTGTGTGGGTGTGATGGCGATCCGCTGCTGCCTGAGCCACCCGATTGCAGCCCGGATGGTCAGAAGTCTTTCGTTCAGACCATTCTGAGCAGCATTTACCTGTGGGCAGATAAGACGCCCCAGCACCTGGACTTGAGCAAACTCAACACGCCGCAAGAAGTGCTGGAGGCCATGGCTTATCGCCCCGCCGTCGGTGGCTTCGACAAATGGTCATCAATCGTCGACTTGGCGCCGTACGTTGCCTATTTCCAGCGCGGCGAAGCGGTGGCCTTCGGGTATTCGACCGCATTCACTTCGCAGGGCGAACTGCGCGTGACTTGGGTGGTTAAGAGCTCACCGGCCGGCGCAGCGGGGCTGACCCGCGGTGCCACCATTCTGGAAATCGGCGGACGTTCAATCGCCGATATTGTGCACAATAACCTGTGGCAAGAGGTGCTTGGCCCCAATGAAAAGGGCGCCAGCGTTGTCCACCGCATTCGCAAGCTGGATGGAACTGTCACCGACCTGACCATCAGCAAAGACGTGGTGGAATTCGACCGCGTGCCGGTTGTCAAAGTGATCCCAACCGAGAGCGGCAAGGTGGGTTATTTGCTGTACATGGGATTTGTTGCGCCCTCAGAGGCGGATCTGCGCATGGCCTTTGACCAGTTGCGCACGGAGCATGTGGACTCGCTCGTCGTTGATCTGCGGTACAACGGTGGAGGGTATGTGTACCTCGCGGGGATCCTGGGCAGCTTGATCGCCGGTCCTGCTTTCGAGGGTAAAGCGCTGCTGCGCAACACCTACAATTCAACCTGGTCGCAGTACGACTCAGAGATGAAGTTGACGGCAGAGCCTCAGGCCGTGGGCGTGCGCAAAGTCGTCTTTCTCACCAGCGACCAGACGGCGTCCGCGAGCGAGCTACTGATCAACGGCCTTGAGCCGTTCTTGGACGTCAAATTGGTGGGGGATCGCACGTACGGCAAGCCTGTCGGCGCCGATGTGTGGCAGCAGTGCAATCTCGCGATCACCGTGATCACATTCCGCTCGCTCAACGCGCTGGATCACGGCGATTATTTCGATGGTCTGCCGGTCGACTGTGAGCAGCCCGACGACCTCGATCGCCAGCTGGGCGATCCCGAAGAGGGGCGCTTACGACAAGCGTTGATGTTGCTCAATAATGGGGCGTGCCTGCCGCACCGGGACCTCACGCGGCCGCCTACAATCACCATAGACATTGCCCGAGCCAGGGAGCAGCTGGAAAAGCTCCGCCCGGCCGAAATGAACAGCATGCAATGACGCTTTGCGGTGCCCGGTTTGTATAACGCGAACAGGCAGCGATTTAGCGCTGGTTGTTGTATGAATTGACCATGGTTGGGTCGCGCGCATGTCTCGGGAGATTGCCCCGACTGCTGTGCGTCGTTTTCGCTTGGAGCCTTGGGGTCGGCTTGCTGTTCTGGGTAGCGCGTGCGGCGGCACAATTGCCGGGGCAGGCGTCCATTGCGCTCGATCCGGGGGCCGACCTGTCGAGTGTGTTGGGCAAGCCCGTTATCAAAATTGAAGTGGTGACTCGCGGCGAGCGCTGGGCACCGAGAAAAGCCCTCAGTAGGGCCCAAGTGGGCCAAATGTTCCACCCGCAAGTTGCGCGGGATGCGTTGCAAGAGCTGGCCGCAAGCGGGCAATTTGCCGAACTCCAGAGCGAGGTGGAACTCACTTCGGCGGGCGTGATCCTGAGGTTGATTGTACTGCCGCGTCGCCTGGTGGTGCAAACCAAGATCCTAGGAGGCGCACTGGCTGAGGATTCTACGCTGAAAGCAGCGGGCCTGGCGCGCGATCAAGCGATCACCGTGCTCGATGGGGACCCCATCGCACAGCGAGCACAGCACTATTACCAATCCCGTGGATATCCGAATGCGACGGTGAAGGTTGAATTCGTCGACACCGACGAATTGACGCAGGTCGTGGCGTTGTTGCACGTGGATCCTGGCCCCCGTGAGCGCGTGCAACGCGTATTGTTCGACGTGGATGGGGTGCAAACACCCGAACTGGTGAGCGTGCTGCAGGAATACGCGGTGACGGTGGGTGACGCCGCTGACGAAGAAGCCTTTGTTGCAGCCGACGCGCAGACGCTCGACTCGTTCAAGCAACTGGGATGGAACAACGCTCAGGTCGGTCACCGGTTAGCGAAGAATGGCGAGCTCGTAGTGCAGATCAGGGCAGGGTCACGAATTCGGCTGCGATTTGAGGGCAACCAGACCTTTGACGCCGACGAGCTGTTGGCGGCGTTGGAACTGAACAAGAACACGGATCGCAGCGAAAATGCCCTGATCTCCAAACTGCGAGATTTCTATACGGCGCGGGGATTCTTGGATGCGCAAGTTGGCGTGCGCTATCAAGGCGCTTCCGGCGCCCCGTTGATTGACCAAGTGTTCGTGATTCGCGAACTCAGCCCCGTGCGGGTTGTGGGGCGTGTTTATCCCTGTTTGCAGGGTGAGCGAACGGCGAGCGACATTGATGGTGAAATTGAGGGTGTTCTGTCAAATACATTGCCTGGCCTGGGTTTGCTTGGGCCGCCCAAGGCAGATTTCGACGGGCAGCGATCGCGCGTGGCGGTGCAGGAACAGCAGCCTTGGACGACCTTCGATGTCGGCGCTTACGACAAAGCCGTCAAGCACGTGCAGGAGCTGTATCGCTCCGAGGGTTACCTGTCTGCAACGGTAGGGCCGGTTACATTGCTGCGCCGGCAGTGCGACGTTCACCAGGGCCCAGGTGCGTGCCTCCCAGTGCCGACAACGCCGGTAACTCGGCCTGGGCAAGCTGAGCAAGCCGAGCAGCCGGCACAGGCTGGGCGGGCGGCACGTCCAGTTGGTCAGAGTTGCGAGCAAGCCACTCGTGGGGAGCCCGTGCCCGCGGGCCTGCGCTGCGCATACGATCCTAAGCGCGGCCTTTTGTGCGAAACGAACGTGGTGCTGCAGATCCCAGTGAATCTGGGTCCGCGCACCACGTTGTACGATTTGAAGTTCGAGGGAAATAGGAATCTCCTCGAGAGCCAACTCAAGGATCTTTCCGAATTGGAGTTAGGAACTCCCGCTTCCTATCTCGAGCTGCAGAAAGCACAGGGAAGGATAGCCGACGCCTATGCGAATGAAGGGTACGCCTTCGCGTCGGTGGAGGGCGAGTTCCAGCTCTCAGAAGATCACACGCACGCTCAGGCGCACTTCGTGATCAGTGAGGGCGAGCGCGTGCGCGTGCGCAACATCGTGGTGCAAGGCAACGAACGCACGCGGGAAGGCGTTATTCTCAGGCGAGCTCGCTTTGCTGCAGGCGACATATTTCGCCGCGATGATGCGCGGCGGACAGAGGAATTGTTGGCAACGCTGGGCGTCTTCTCCAGCGCGAGCGTGAGCCTGCAGGATCCAGAAGTTCCCGCGCGAGAAAAGACCGTGATCATCTCGGTCCACGAACGTGATTCACAGTACTTAGAGGTGCGCCCGGGTGTGAGTACGGGCGAGGGGGTGCGCTTGACCCTGGAATACGGGCACCGCAATCTGGGGGGCAGCGCCATTCAGTTGCGTCTGCGTTCGCAATTGGGCTTCTTGCCAGATGTGTTGATCTTGGACAGTCAGGTTCGGCGCAAGTACAGCGAATTGCCCATCAGCCGGCGCTTGGAGCGCCGCAACACGGTCAGCCTTGAATTCCCCGAAATCGGCCTGGGGCCTTTGTTTCGATTCATTGTTGAAGGGGTCGATGTGCGGGACAATTCGCGCGACTACGGCATTACCAAGGATGCCGCGATCATCACCCTCAATTTTACCCCGAAGGTGGTGTTCACCGCGTCAGCTCGGGGTTCATTGGAATTGAACAACGCCGAGATCTTCGGCAACAGCGAGAAGAACGCGCTGGAAACTTACCTGCGTCTGAATAATTCGCCGTTGCTTCAGCGCTTGCTCAATGTGCCCCAGGGGCAAACGCTCGCCGTTGCGCAGCGGGGCAGCGTGCTGTGGGACAGGCGCGACAATCCATTTGGCGCCACGCGCGGCACGCTGGTTTCTCTCTCTGCAGAGCACGTGCGTGCAGTGTCGTTGGAGAAGGATCTCGATCTGACCAGTCAATTCATGCACTACACGGGCAGGGTCGCCGCTTATGTGCGCCTATCGAATGCCGGCATGGCCTTCGCAGCGAGTTTTGCCTTTGGCTACAATCAGCAACTGCAGGAAGGTTCGCAAACGTATCCGGATCGGTTCTTCTTCCTGGGTGGCGCCGACTCGCTGCGCGGCTTCTCCCAGGCGTCGCTGGTGCCACAAGACGTGGCAAAAAACATCTTGGACCCCAATAACCCGGTCACCATCAACGAAGTGACCATCCGCGGTGGCGATGCCATGATCAACCCACGCGCTGAACTGCGCATTCCATTGACCAGTACTTGGCAAACCGCAATCTTTCTCGATACCGGCAACCTCTGGCTTGATGCGCGCCAGGTGAATCCGATTGACCTGCGCTATGCAGCCGGCACCGGTTTGCGCGCCACGACTCCCATTGGTCCACTGGCGCTCGATTACGGCATCAACCTCGATCGCCGGCCGTGGGAGGATTTTGGAGCCTTTCACTTCAGCATCGGCTTGTTCTAGTTTCAAGGTATTCGCTGTGGATCTCTCTTTCATGCAAGCCATGCCCATTGGGCTGATCTTGTTCATTGGCACATACCTCTCGACGCGCAGGCGCAAATCGGCGCGTGCCCAATCCGCCGAGCAGCTTCCTAAGCTTGCGCAGAAGAAGAATTGGACGCATCTAGCGCCGCGCGTATCGGGAGATATCGGCGTCTTCACGGGTCAGTATGAGAGCTACGAAATCCGCATCGATCCCGACGAAGGCGCTCGGATCACGCTGCGCTTTGCGGGCAAACCGCGCGTCGCGCTGCGCACCTTTTCGTTCCTCAAGAGGGCCCCGCGATCTCAAGAAACCGTAACGACCCCGTTTCGGCAATTTGACGCTTATTTCCGTGATCGCTACGCGAGCCCTGCCGTGATCGCGGCACTGCTTCAGTTGGGGGATCTGGACAACGAAGTGACGCAGCTCAAAGCGTGCCCACAGGAAATCGACACGCTGAGCATTTCCGAGGAAGGAATCGAGTGTCGACTGAAATACGAACGGGTGGTGTGCGTGTCGGCTGCGGCGGTCGAATATTTGTTACCGCTCTTACTGCGCTGGGCGAAAGCCATCGACTCCGCGGCTGAGCCCGCAACGGAGGGCGAAGTGGAAGGCGGCCCCGGTGACGGCGACCCGGACGGCTGGTTGCCAGAGTGACTTCGACGCCAGCCAGCTGACTGCTAGGAGCAGACTGCTAGGAGCGGACTGCTAGGAGCGGATTACTTGGAAGAGACCAGCGATGGCAACTTGGTGATCAATCGTTCCTCTAGTGCGGCGAAGTCGTAACGGTCGGGCTTGTGACCACCCGGCAAGCAAGCCACATCGAACGCCGCTGACGCTGCGGCTTTGAGCTTCGGCTCCGGCAAATCCAACAAGGTGCCCAGCGCGACGAGGTTATCCTTTTCAGCCGCGTTCATTGAACCGTCCATCTGCGAGAGCCAGCAGGCGAGCGCGTAGGTGAACGCGCGCTGCCAACCCGACAGATTGTCGACTGTGATCTGAGCAATATTGATCGGCGCTTGCGTTGCTTGAGCGATTGCGTCGCGATCTGACGCGGCTAACCCACAGGCCTCCGCGGCGCGCAGCAGGCCTTTGCTTTCCTCGGGGGTCATGCGCCCATCCGCCCAGGTTATCGCGGCCAATGCCAAGAAGGATTCACGAGTGAGAGTTGTTGCCACGGCGCGAGAGTATCACGAGGGGCCGCCGAAAGACATCAGCCTTGATCGGCTTCGACTGCTTCAGATGCGGAACGGCCGAAGATCTTGCTGTACGGGGGCACGGATTTGACGATCCACATGTTGCCGCCAATGACGGAATCGTGGCCAATGACCGTTTCGCCCCCCAAAATCCGGGCTCCCGCGTAAATGGTGACGTTGTCTTCCACGGTGGGATGACGTTTACCGGCAGGTTCACTGCCTTTGCTGCGGCTCACGCTGAGGGCGCCCAAGGTCACACCCTGATAAAGCTTCACACGGCGCCCAATCTGCGCGGTTTCCCCGATCACTACGCCGGTGCCATGGTCTACAAAGAAGCCCTCGCCGATCTGAGCTCCGGCGTGGATGTCGATCCCCGTTTCGCTGTGGGCGTACTCTGAAATAATACGGGGCACCATCGGCACACCGGCCTTGTGCAACCAGTGCGCGATGCGATGCGCCGTGATGGCGCGAATGCCTGGATAGCTGAACACGACCTCTTCCACGCTCTTGGCCGCTGGATCACCATCGAATGCGGCGAGCACATCTTCGTTGAGCACGTCGCGCAGGGCGGGCAAGGATTGCAGCAGTTGGCTGACCACGTGCTCGACGAAATCGGTACCATCGGGCAGGAGCAATTGCCCTCGGCGTTGCTCGTAAGTGACCGCACGCCGCAACTGATCGCACAGAATTTCTCGGGCAGGCGTAAGATGCTCCGCGATCGCTTCGCGCAAATTTTCCCGGCTCAAGGGTTTACGGCTGTAAAACCCCATGTAGAGCATCGGTTCGATGTGATGCAGGGCTTCAATCAGGGCGCGGCGATTGGGCAACGCGGCGCTCTCTAGATTGTCGATTTCGCGCCCCGCGTCGTAGCTCTCCACCAGCGCATCGAGCGCTTGGTTCGTTTCTGAGGACGGCTTGCCAGCCATGGGCCTCGTCTATAGCAGGCGCCAATCCGATCAACCGGGGCCGAAACCCGCGATGAGCTCTTCAAGTAGCGCCGAGAAGAACTGAATGCCAGAAACTGGACAGGTTATCAGTGGTTGATCTACGCTGGTGACCATGAACACGAAATCACTCCAAGTATCTGTTCTTATTAGTGTTTTTGCATGCCAGCGACGGGGAACGGCTGCCAACGCGCCGAGACTCGCCCAACGCCTAGGGTGTTCGGTGCAAGCCTGCGAGCTGGCTCTGCAACTGCTGCGCTCATCCGCGCTGGTCGACAGCAAAGGACGGCTCACCCTAGCGGGGCTTGCGACTGCGGCCGCACTGCGCAAAGGCGCGAGCGTGGCAAAGGGCCGTTCAACGCTGCGGCCAACGAAGGCTGCGGTCGCTGCAGTCGCCGATCCCGAGCGGCTCGCCGCCTGATCGTTTGGCTCAGCTCAATCCACTGGGATTGCCGCTTGCTCTGATCCGGCCGAGGCCGTACGAGGCAACTCGTGGTCCTAGATCGGCGTGCGTGGTTGGGCGCCGTTTCCGTGTTGGGTGCCGCGGGGCTATTTGAAGCGCTGCAGCTGAGCGGAAGCTTCGATCACCGCAATGCGGTACCCGTAGCCGACA
>DATJEQ010000290.1:0-3137 GCA_035496495.1 Polyangiaceae bacterium | reverse complement strand
ATCTTCTTGGATCTTGCCGTCGCGAAAGATCACCACTCGGCGGGCGTAGGCGGCCATCTCGGCCTCGTGCGTTACCATCGCAATCGTGAGCCCGCGCTCGCGGTTGAGCGTGGCTAAAAGCTCCATGATTTCAATGCTTTTCACTGAATCCAGATTGCCGGTGGGCTCGTCCGCCAAAAGCAGCGAGGGCTCCGTCACCAAAGCCCGGGCAATGGCCACGCGCTGCTGCTGCCCGCCCGAGAGCTCGGCAGGAGTGTGATCTTCTCTGTCCTTCAAGCCCACGGCATCCAGGGCCTCTAACGCCCGCCGCCGTCGCTCGGATTTCGGTACGTGGCGGTAGATCAGCGGCAATTCGACATTCTCCAGCGCGCTGGTTCGCGCCAGCAGATTGAAACCCTGAAATACAAAACCGATGTAATTGCGACGGATCATCGCGCGTCCGTCGCGATCTAACTTGCCGACGTCGACGCCGTGAAAAAGGTACTCACCGGAGCTGGGCGTATCCAAACAACCCACAATGTTCATGCAGGTGGACTTGCCCGAGCCGCTCGAACCCATCACCGCGACGAATTCGCCGGGGTAAATTGCAAAGCTGATGCCATCCAACGCGCGAACTTCGGCCTCGCCCGCACCATAAACTTTGCTGATGTTGCGAAGCTCGAACCAAGGCGTGATCGCTGCGGCGGCTTGAGCCATGCGTCAGTTGCCGATCTCCTTGAAATCCGTGATTACCGGATCTCCTTCGTGCAAGTCGCCGTTGACGATCTCAGTGCGCTGCCCGTCGCTGACCCCGATCTTGACCACCACTGATTTGGGATGACCTTGCTCGTTGATCCACACTTTGGTTTCCTTGTGATGAGCATCGGGTTGCGCCGCGTCACCCCCTTGCCCGGCACCGGGTTTCTTGCCGCCTCCTGCTCCGAACAAAAAGAAGCCCCGGGGCTGGGGCGGGCCCAGATCCGGCGGCGTGAAACGCAGCGCGGCGTTGGGCACCGTGAGTACCTGATCTTTGGATGACGTGACAATGGTAGCGGTCGCGGTCATGTCCGGCCGCAGCTCAAGGGTGCTGTTGTCTACGGAAAGCCGCGCTTCGTAGGTGACGACGTTGTCCACCGTGGTTCCCACGTTGTGGATGGCTTTGAGCTCCGCGGGAAATGTGCGGTTGGGGTAGGCGTCGACGGCAAAGGTCGCCGGTTGCCCCGGGTGCACCATACCAATGTCGGCTTCGTCGATGTTGACGGTCAACTCCATCGTCTTCAGTTCACGCGCAAGCACGAACAGCACCGGCGCCTGCAGCGAGGCGGCTACCGTTTGCCCGGGCTCCACGCTGCGCGAGAGCACCACACCGGTGAGCGGGGAGACGATCTTGGTCTTCTTCAGCTTCGTTTCCGCAGACTTGAGCATGGCCTCATTGAGCGTGATCTGAGCGGCTCCGGAACGCACTGCGGCGTCGGCGCGATCGGCCGCGGCGGTTGCGGCTTCCAACTGTTGCGAGGAGACCAAGCCGCCCTTGCCCAATTCCATCATGCGGTCGGCGGCCAGGCGGGTTTCTTTGGCCGTGGCTTTGCGATTGTCGTATTCGGCTCGCGCTGCGCTCAGCTGCGCCTGAACCTGATCGCGCTGGGCGGTCAGCTCAGTGAGATCGATCTCTGCTAAGAGCTGCCCTTTTTCCACATGGTCGTTGAAATCCACGTACACGGCTTTGACCAGGCCGCTGATTTCGGCACCGATCTGCACTGTGTCGAGCCCACGCAGATCACCGGTGGCAGTAACGGTGGCGGCCAGGGTCCCGCGCTCGACTTTGGCGGTGACGAAATCGTATTTCGGTCGCGCCTGCGATCGGGCGCGCCACATCATTGTGCCCGCACCGGCGGCGATCAGTGCCGCTAAGATTCCAGCACGCCACAGCCATTTGCCCAATGCACTGCGTTGACTTGCTGCCAGTGTGCGGCGCACCTCTGCCCCCAGTGCGGCGTTGGCCGGGTCATTGCCTTCGACGGATCCAGAACTCATTCATACTCCAGTCGGATGGTCGATCAGCGCGATCTCTCAACTTAGCCTAGGGCGGCATTTTGGCGCTGACGAGTGCAAATAGCGCAAAAACCGCTGCGTCGTAGACAATGGCGGCATTTTGTCCCGCGAAATTGGGAATAAGGAAACGCGGGGGCTGTTACTGCGCGTCTGTTGCTGGCACGCGATCGAGGCTATATCTAGCCCCCTGAGCCCATTCTTGGGGCTCGAACAGGAGGGAAACAACATGCGCACATTCACAGCAGCTCTCGCGACAGTCGGACTCACGTTGGTCGCCGCACCATGTTTTGCCCAAGAGTTTTCAAACCAAAAAGATCTGGCCGTGTCCGTAGATCGCCTGTTTGGATTTCATTTCTCACACCTTGATCGAGACACGCCAAACACCGATTTTGACGCCAGCAGTTTTCAACTCGGTTGGAGGGGTCGAACGCTGACGCCATTTGAAGTTCCTCGGGCGGCAATCGACTACTTCGTGATCGATCACCTGAGCATTGGTGGAGCGATCGGCATTGGCAGCTATGGTGGCGACGCGGATGGTTCTGATTTCCTGTTCGCTCCGAGGGTGGGTTATGTTTGGAATCTGGCGGATTGGGCTGCGTTCTGGTTGCGCGGTGGGTTGACGTTCCACACACAGAGCCAACCGAACGAACACGGATTCGCGTTCACAGCTGATCCGACTTTCGTGCTGTCGCCGGCACAACACGTTGGATTCTTACTGGGCTTTAGTTTCGATCAGGATCTGGTCGGTAAGACCGACGCGGGCCCCGGCCCCGACCAAAACCAGCACTACCGCGACTTTGCCATTGTGCAAGCCGGCATGCTGGTGTGGTTCTAAATAGCGGGACATCGTCGCGTCGTCGGGGCGGCCCCCCGTGGCCGCCCCGCAAGAAGAAGATCGCCGTTTACGGCGCGATCTTGGTGAGCCAATCGGCGTAGCGCTTGTCTTTGCCGGTCACCACGCCGAGATAGGCGTGCTGCAGGTGTGCGCCGAGCGTGTTCTTACCGGTCTTGTAATGCGAGCCGTCGAGTTCGCGCACGGGCGTCACTTCCGCGGCAGTGCCGGTTAAGAACACCTCATCGGCGCGCAGTAATTCTTCGCGCGTGAA
>DATJEQ010000289.1:0-4596 GCA_035496495.1 Polyangiaceae bacterium | reverse complement strand
GAAATAGGTGAGGGAACGCAGAACATGATAGGAATCCGCTTGCTTGAGGCCGAAGCGCTTACGGTAAAGCGAAAGTGACTCGCTGAGGGTCAAAGGGCTCCGCGTTAGGATCTCATGCAAATCCCAAAAATCCCTGCGGATACCGCGCTTTGATACAGCCGCTAGTTTCATCACTGCCAAATCCTTGAGGCCTGCCACCTTGCATCCCTGGCCCGTTTCCAGGGGAGCTTCGAGCGTCGGATACGGGTACGCGACGAAATCGACCGGCGTGTTCGCCACGAGCAGGCTCAAGGTCACCTCGGATTCGCTAATGACTGAAAATTGAGCGAGTTCGGTGGCTAGGTGCTGCCGCATGCTCTCGATAGATGCGCTGTTCTCCAGACTAAAGAAATCCAAATCGCGCGACTGCCGGTGGTGCAAATGCAAGGCAATAGCAGTGCCCCCCGCTAGGTAGTACCCCGCAAGCGCGGGCACTTTCGTCAGGAGATCCAGGGCGCGGAGCTGCTCTGGCGCCAGGTCGGCGGCGTCTTCCATTGCTCGTTTTCCGCCCCAAGAACGCAACGCCAAAATGTCAGCGTCTTCTTGGAAAGCTCGGGGTGACCAACCTGCCGCAGAAACGTATGAATGCGATCAAGGCTGTAAGTTGCAATCAACCAGCGAACGTCTTCAAGCCGACCTTTCTCCAACACACGAGGAATGATCTGATCGGCGTGCCGTTGTACATCAAGCGCCGCAGGCTCGAACTCCCAGAAGAGCCACTGTAGAGTTTCCGGCAGCGCCATAAGCTTGATCAAATTAGCAGGATCATGCGACCGCGGCAAAGCTTGGTCGAACCCCGCAATTTCCAGCCACGACCCGGGTCCTGCCCACTACTCGGGTCGCCGTTCGTTCGGGTGTTCGTTGTAGAAGGCGTCTAGGCTTTCGCGGCTGATGCGGACTTTGATGGTGCCCTCTTTGAGGATTTTGGCTTGGCACCCGAGGCGCGAGGTCATCTTTACGTCGAAGGCCTTGTCCATGATGTCTTCTTCTTTTTCTTGGGCGGGTGTGAGCAATTCCGCGCCGGCTTCGACGTAGACGTGACAGGTGGAGCACGCACACACTCCACCGCAGGCGTCACCCTCGGGAGCGTGCGCTTTCTTAGAAGCCGCGAGAATCGAATCACCGATAGGCACTTCGACTTCAATCCCCTGATCGACGAAAATGACCTTGGGCATCAGTGCGCCTTCCCTTGCGAAGCGTGCGCCTGCAAATGGGCTTCGACTCCCGCGGCGTGCGCGACTTGCTCTTCAACGCTTGCAACTTGTCGGCCAGCAATTGCGCCCGCGATTGCGCGATCCATGCGACGCCCGGCCCAGTCATGAGTGGCAGCGTCCAATGCATCGATATTATTCTGAATTTCTCCAGGTGAAGAATTCTGAGCGAGCGCTTTTTGAAGGCCCCCGATTGCAGCGCGCACAGTGGTCAGTTGTTCGGCGGTGAGCAAATCCGCGTCCGCCGCCAGCGCTTTGTTCGTCGCGAGCAACACGCGCTGTCCTTCCACTTTGGTCTCAGCAAGCCGGCGCGCCATCAGGTCGTCTTCCCCGTGATCCAGCGCTTCGATCAGCATGCGCTCCACCGTTTCGTCGTCGAGCCCGTGACTGGGTTTGACTTCGACGGTTTGCTCATTGCCGGTGGTGAGCTCGCGTGCAGTAACCGCAAGCAGTGAATTCTCGTCCACATGGAACTTCACTTCTAAGCGCGCGAGCCCAGCGGGCATGGGCGGAATGTTCTTCAATGTGAAGCGGGCGAGCGAGCGACAATCCTTGGCCAGCTCGCGCTCGCCCTGCACAACGTGGATATCGAAACCGGTTTGGTTGTCGGCGTACGTCGTGAACGTGGCTACGGCTCCGGCGGGAATCGTCGTGTTGCGTGGAAGGATGCGATCCACCGCGCCGCCCATTGTTTCCACTCCCAAACTCAGTGGCAAAACATCCAACAACAACACTTCATCACTGGCTTCGCTGATGAATTGGGCCTGCAAAGCCGCACCGTAAGCGACTACCAAATCAGGATCGATATCCGTCAGCGGCATTTTGCCGAAGATCTCTTTCACGCAGTTGCGAACGCTGGGAACCCGCGTTGCGCCGCCAACCAGAATGACGCCGTCGATTGCGCTCGCGTCGCAACCTGCGTCATGCAGCGCGCGACGGCATGCTTTTCCGGTGCGCTGCAACAGCGGATCAATGAGGCGCTCGAATTCGTCACGAGAGAGCGAGTAATGAATTGTTCCTGCGCCTTGGGGCAACTCCACGGCCGCTGTCGGTGAAGTCGTCAGTTGGTGCTTCAGCTCACGCGCCGTACCCAGAATGAAGCTCGCCAATTCGGGAGCAACGGCGGCGCCCGACTGAAAACCCAACGCCTGCAACATCTGCTCGGCGATCAAGCGATCCATGTCGTCGCCGCCTAAGGCGCTGTCGCCGCCGGTGCTTTTGACTTGGAACACGCCATCGTGCAGCTCCAGCACTGTGACGTCGAAGGTGCCGCCGCCCAGATCGTAAACGACAAAGGTACCGTTCTGCTTGCTTTCGAGGCCGTAGGCCAGAGCCGCAGCAGTGGGCTCATTGAGCAGTCGCAGCACTTCCAAACCCGCCAGCCGTGCTGCGTCTTTCGTGGCTTGTCGCTGGGCGTCGTCGAAATAGGCCGGAACTGTGACCACTGCGCCGCCCACCTTTTGCAGCTGCTCCAGCGCGCTCTGCTTCAAGCTCTTCAGAATTTCTGCGCTCACTTCCAAAGGCGTCACCGTTCGCCCCCCGAGGTCGAAACGCACGACCCGCCGATCTTCCTCACTCTTTGGCGCCACGAAGCGATAGGCGCTGAGTTTGTGTGTCTGCGGATCGTCTGCGCCGCGACCGATCAAACGTTTCACACTAGCGAGCGTGCGCTGTGGTTCGGATTGCGCGTGCGCTGCCGCCGCACGACCCACCAACACTGTGCCGTGCTGGCTGTAATGGACTACCGAAGGCAGCGTTGACCCGCCGTCACAGTTGACCAGCGCATGCGGAATTCCATCTCGGACTGCGGCGACGACGGAATTCGTCGTACCCAGATCGATACCGATGGGTTTAGGCGGCGCTTTGGGGTCAAAAATATCAAGGAGCATCGTGTTCCAAATTGTGGGCTTCTTCCAATAGCCGCTCGCAATAACGCAATTCGACCAACTTGCTTTGCACCTGCAGCAGGCCTTGCGGATCGCGTGCATTTTCTTGCAATCCTTTGAACAGCTGCGAAAGATCATTCACTAGGCTCCGCTGCCACGCGGTGGCCTTCGCGATGCTGGCCTGCAAACTCTGTGTGTTGGGCGTGGCCCGCAACTCTGCCAGTTCTTCGCGCGCCTCCATCACCTGAAACAACAGCTCAGGGTCGGCTTTTGGCGCATTCTTTTCATCCATCGCCACGCCCATCAAGCGCAGCAACTCCTCGCCTCGGGACAGCGGCGCCTTCAACTTACGCCAAGCCTCGTTGACCTGAATCGCGCGATCGAGCGCAGCGCGACGCTCGCCACTGGGAGAGCCGACATGGCGATCCGGATGCAGGGTGCTGCTGATCTCGCGGTGCCGCTCGGAAAGCGACTTCAGATCGAGATCGAAGGTGGGCTCGATGCCCAGTAGCGCGAACGGATCCACCTGGCCTCGATTCGCCTCAAACGGCTCACTTGACCGTGAACGAGTGCCCACAACCGCAGCTGCTCGCCTCTTGAGGATTTTTGAATTTGAAACCTTGAAACATCAACGTTTTTTCATAGTCGAGCAAGGAGCCAGCCAAGTACACCAAGCTCTTCTTGTCGACATAGAACCGGACGCCACCGACCTCATAGACCGTATCGCGCTCACGAGGTGGGTCATCAGAAAACTCGATGACGTAGCTGAACCCTGAGCATCCCCCGCCGCGAATGCCCAGTCGCACCGCGGCATTCGGAGTGCCGCGCGCGTCCAGCTTTTTACGCGCAAACACCGCCGCCTGTTCGCTGATCGCCATACCCCGCTTGCCCTCGGTTGTGGGAACGGTCGAAGGGCTGGCGGTTGGCTCGGCAGCAGCTCGCATTGGCTCTGGGTGGGTTGCGCTCAGGCTCATGGACAATTTCGGTTCCTCTTCGCTGATGACATCGGGCTCAATGAATTGAGCCCCTACGGTTTTGCCTGTGCTTTGAGGGCACGCTTCTTGCGATAATCCTCAATGGCGCTCTTGATGGCGTCTTCAGCCAACACGCTGCAGTGGATCTTCACCGGAGGCAGATTCAATTCCTCGGCAATTTGGCTGTTCTTGATCTTTTCGGCCTCGTCGATATTGCGACCCTTGATCCATTCGGTGGCCAACGACGACGAGGCAATCGCCGAACCGCAACCGAACGTCTTGAACCGGGCGTCTTGGATCACGCCGTCTTCACCCACGCGTATTTGCAAACGCATCACGTCGCCACACGCCGGGGCACCCACGAGACCCGTGCCAACTTGCTCATCGTCTTTGTCCAGAGTTCCCACGTTCTTGGGGTTCTCGTAGTGTTCAATCACTTTTTCACTGTAGGCCATATCTCACCTCCAAAATCTGCGTGCACTCGCT
>DATJEQ010000288.1:0-10081 GCA_035496495.1 Polyangiaceae bacterium | reverse complement strand
CCTGCCGCAGTGGAGCGCTTGGTCGCGGTCGATCCATCTGTGCAAAGTGCGAAGTTGGCAAAGAAGCGCATTGCTCAGGCGCCGTTTCCCGTCGAATACGTGCCGTTAGCGGGGGAGGAAATTTCTGCGCCCGATCACAGTTTCGATTGTGTCGTTTCCACGTTCACATTGTGCACCATTCCAGACGCCGGACGCGCCTTGCAACAGATGCTTCGCGTGCTCAAGCCCAATGGCAGATTGTTCCTCGTCGAACATGGTTTATCCACGGATCCCAAAGTGCAACGCTGGCAAAATCGCCTCAACAGTTTTCAAAACAGTATGTGCGGTGGCTGCAATTTGAACCGCGATATTCGTGGGCTTGTTGAGCACGCTGGGTTCGAATTCGAGCAACTCGATCAGTATTACATGCAAGGCGCACCCAAGTTCGCGGCGTTCCTCACCCGCGGGATTGCCCACAGCGCTTCCTCGCCGGGTTGAGTCAAACGCTACGGCGCTGTACCCAAATCGATGGCATGCCAGGTCCCGTATGAGCGCACTCCGCCCACGTTCTTGATTTCAATGCTGCCGCCCAGCTCTGGAACGGGCGCGCTGGGAAAGTCACAGGGGACCCAACCGGCGTCGGTTGCGCAAATGCTGTCACCGCCCCAGCAACGGACGGCCCCGTTTTCCAGCAACGCGCAGGTGAACCGTACACCACCGCTGCCAATGCTGACGGCTTTGGCACCCAGCGCCGCGGCGCTGGTTGCAGGATCACACCAATACGACGCACCCGGAACGGCGGGATTGCATCCAGACAAATTCCATTGGGGACAGCGAACCGAGCCGTCTATCATGAGGGCGCAATTGGCGTCGTTCCGCGTGTCGCCCAGGCCAATCTGTGAAACGTTGCGCAGCACGGCGTAGGAGTCGATTTGCTGTGTGCAAGCGACGCCGTCTTTGCCCAGTACGCCGCAGTAACCCCAGGCCGAACCGCCGATCGCGGTTGCCATCAATCCTTGTGTCGGGTGCTCGTACAAATGTCCCGGCGGGACAGTGTCGAGGGTTCCATCGTTGAACAGCACCAGGAGTGCATTGCCAATTCCAGAAATCTGACGGATCTGTCCGGCCTTCGGCAGGTCGTAAAAGGGCTCCGGCGTGCCCCAACAGCGCGCGCTGTCATTATCGAGCACTGCGCAGCCCATGTAGATCGTTTGGGCGACGTATTTGACCTTGCGCCCCGGCCCGACCTCAACAGGCCGCGGCTGCCCGCCCTGCTGGTACACTCCCGCGTCGTCCGTGCTGAAGCCCTGATTGTAGCCCCAGCATTTGAGCGATTCATCATCCAAGATTGCGCAGCTGCTGTAGCGCCCCGCGGCGATTGAGCGCGCCGTGTGCCCGGCGCCGAGATCGACGCGCGGTAGGTTATCCCCCATTTCATCCGCTGTGGTGCCACGATCCGTCATGTCGCCGCAGCCTAGCTGACCGTAACCGTTCATCCCCCAGCATTTCACGCTGTGATCTTCGAGCAGCGCGCACGCGTGATAGCGACCGAGCGCAATTTGCAGCGCACGCAGGCGACGTGGACCGGCATCAGTTGACGCGTCGGCGGCGGGGCTCGTCGCGGCATCGGCAGCAGGCGCAACTGAACTAGATACAGCGCCGCCTTGAGCAATCGACGCAGCGCCGCCTTGCGCAGACTGCGCGTCAGTGGACCGTTCACCCGAGGCGCCCAGGGCCGCTTCCGGCATCGGTGCAGGCTCAGTTGCTCCACTTCCGATGCTAGGATCGCCGCCCGATGCTGTGGCTTGGGGCTTCGCTTGCTGCGAGGCATTTTGCGCGCAAGCGAGCAACAGCAGCCCCAAGACGCTGCTCTTCGTCAGCCTGTATTTGCGCTCCATGCTGTTCATCGTCTGTTCCTGCCGCATGGTTTACGTAGCCTCGGGCCGGTGGAAGGTGGTCAGCCCTGGCTGGTCAGACAGCGTGGCCCAGCTTGTGCCATCCTTCGTCGCTGCTCGTCATAGCGGGTGGCGGGTCAGAGGCCGCATTTTGGTCGGGGTGAACTGGTTTTTGTTCTTGAAGTGCTCGTTGGCATGAAGGCTGCAAGAAACATGTCCTCTGCCGTCTGCCTTCTGTTCAGCGGTTAACTTCGGGGGTGCTCATGATTTTATTTCGTAACTGGTGTCGGTTGGTTACCGCGGTTGTGCTCGGGGTGGTGTTGCAAGCGCGACCGGCCAGCGCCTGCGGCGGGCTCTTTTGTTCATCGGCCAATCTGGTGAATCAAGCCGCTGAGCGCATCGTGTTTGCACAGGATCAGGGCACCACCACTGCCGTGATTGAGATCAATTATCAAGGCCCAGCGTCACGATTCTCTTGGGTGCTGCCGGTGCCGGGTGTTCCGGAAGTGAGCCTTTCCTCATCGCAAGCGCTCAACCTGCTGCAAAATAGGAGTGACCCTCAGTACATCGTCAATACCCATTATTCCGGCAATTGCCAACCTGAGGACGACTATCCATACTACGGCGGATCTACCGACGCATCCGCGCCGTCCGCTGATGCAGGCTCGCCCGGAGTGTCGGTGCTAGCCTCCGGAAGTGTCGGGCCGTATGACTTTTCTGTAATCCAGATTGATGCTCAGGCATCAGAGCCAGTGAAAGTGATGATCGATTGGCTCAAGAGCAATCACTACGACGTCAGTTTACTGGGGCAGGATCTGTTGGGCGAGTACGTCGCGCAAGGGATGAATTTTCTGGCAGTTCGTTTGAACAAGTCGGCCAACGCTGGCGCGGTGCGCCCGGTCATGATCAAGTACCAGAGTACACGTCCGGTGATCCCCATTCGCCCCACTTCCGTGGCGGCCAACCCAGATATGGGAGTGATGGTGTGGGTGCTCGGCGCGTCGCGCGCCGTGCCGGTCAACTACCGCTCATTGGAGCTCAATGATGCGCTGATCGACTGGTTTTATTGGTATTCCAATTACAACGACGTCGTCACGGAAGCGGCGAACGAAGCGGGCGGCCACGGCTTTGTGACGCAATACGCGGGTGATCCGTCAATAACAAAGAATGCCGCGTGGGGGGCGTCTGCGGAGGGGGTGCGTGCCGCGTTGGACAACGAATCAGATCCACAACAGCTGTTGTTGGATGCAGCGATCAATTTCGGAACCCTGGACGGCTTTGCTGACGTAGTGACACAAACCGTGCCGCTGCCTGCTGGGGTGAGCGCGGAACAATTCATGTCGTGTTTCTATTGCTACCTCGGGTACGGAGCTGGCGGGGGCGATGCCGGTTTGGCTGGATTCGACAAGACGGCATTCTTGACTTCGCTGGACTCGTTGGTGATCGACCCGATGAGAAAAACCCAAGAGCTCTTCGACAACGCGGGCTATGTGACGCGGCTGTACACCACGCTGTCGCCCGACGAGATGACGGTGGATCCCGAGTTCGATTTCAACTCCGACTTGGGCGACGTTTCCAATGTGCACGAGGTGGATCAGGCCATCCAATGTGCGGATGGCGGAACGAGTTGGAGCATCGATTTGCCCTCCGGGCTGACAGTTTTCGGCACCGATCCGACAACCTGGCCGGTGACTAGCAGCAGCAATCTGCCCGCAAACTTGCGGATCTGGCAGTACTCGACCTCGGGCCAAGGCCAACTCATCACCGATAACTCGCGATTGATTCCCGATATGATTGGGCAGCAAAATTTGCCACTGATAGCCGGTCCAAATTTTCCAACGCGCCCCGGCACAGTCGTGGGTGGTTCCACATCGCACACAGGCTCGAATGGGGGCTCAGCGTCCAACGCCAGCGACGCGGGAGGCGACGTGGATTCCGGGGTCAGTGCGCACCACTCCTCCGAGCAGGGCAAGTCAAACTGCGGGTGTCGTGTGGTCGGCAACGCCGCGCCAGGCGGCGGAGCGAAGGCGCTGTGGCTATCGCTGCTCGGCCTAGCATTGATGCGCCGCAGGAAGGCCTAACTCAGCGCCTGTTGCGAATCCCGAACGCCCCTTAGAAACAGTACGCTGAAGATCAAACCCGCGAGGGTGAATACGCCCATCACCGGCACGGCGCTGAGCGGTGCGGCTGGGTCATGCAGGTGGCCGAAATACTGATCGACCCCGATACCGGCTGTTTCGATGGTGAGCATGATCGTCATCATGCCGGAGACGACGTACCCCCAAGCCTGCTTCCGCCACAACCACAGGGCGCCCACAGACATGAGCGGAAAAGTGAATGCAAAATCCAGCACCCACACTGGGTTTTGTTTCATGCCAGCGTCCGTCAGTGCGCTGGGCACTGAGTTGTCGACCATTGAGGGAAGGATCGCGCTCAGCCACAGGCCGGCGAACAACAGCAAACACACCAGCAAGTAAATGGCCACTGCGCGTGCAGGGACATGGACACAGCAGCGCGATACAGTCGCTAGATCGAACGCGCGCAACAGGATGAGCAGTGACCAGAACGATAGCGCGAGCAGCGTGGTGTACAGCAAGAAGAAGCAATTATAGCTTGCGGCGAAACAGAACATCACCGCGTTGTAAGCAACGTACGCCAATGCACCGAGCCAAACGATTTGCCCTCGAAGCGAGCCCCGCGCCGCAGTGCGCATGGCGACGATCAACGTGGGAACCGCGAAGATCAGGACACTGAGCGCGGTGCCGCGCATGTTGCCGACACTGGCTGGCACGTCGCGATGGAAGGCGTCCCAGAATAGAAAGCTCACCGCCGAGCTGACGGCCGCTACGATCACCAGCAGGGAGGAAAGACGCTGGGCAACGCGTTCTGCGGCGCTTTGTTTGGAAGGCACGTTTGGCCGCATGGTATACTCTGAGGAGTTCATGAATCGTTACACGCTGACAGCGCTTGCCCCACTGCTGTTATTGTTAGTGTTGGGTTGCAAGGCGAAGGAGAAATCCCATTACCCAATGATCGCGCCAGCGGCCACGACTTCGGGGCCCAGTGCGTGCGTGGCGAAGGGTGCGGAATTCAATGCTGATGCGGGGTGTTTGGGCAAGTCGTTGAGTTTTTCGGAAGGGCTTTCGACGCAAGAAGGCGGTTGCGGCAGCGGGGATGCCAGCATTTGTATTTATTACCCCGGCAAAGATGCGGGAACTCACCAGACGTGGGTTTTTTCAGGCAACCATGCAGGCCTGCCCGATCACATCAAGTCGTTCCCCTGCGATCCAGCGACGCGTACGCGCGCAATTTCTGCGCCACGTTGCCAGTGATTGGCTGCCCGCAATTGGGCTGGCAGTAATTGGGCTGGCCGTGATGGGTCAGTCGTGAGCTGGCGGTTAGCCAGTTGGGCGCTTGCGCCGCGCAAAGGCTGCGAGTGCCAGAGCGGCCAAAGCCCAGTGCGCTGAGTTGGATTGGGGGTCGTCGGATGAAAAACCGACCGTACGGCAGCCGCAGCTCGGTTTTTTGATTTTCGGCGCACTCACGCTCGGAATATTCGGGCCGCCGCCCCCGCTGGGCACCGCGGGGCCGGCGCCCAATGACGCAATGAAATCAGAGAGGCTTCCAAGGCCGGCGTGTTGTGCTTCGAGTGAAATCGCCACAGGCGCATCCACGCCTGCATCCGCGCCCGCGTCGTTAACTGAAGGAGTTCCAGCATCGACTGAGGCCGTTGCCCGCGCACAGGCATCAACAACGAGCGACCCGTCGTAGTAGTGGGTCTCGCCGTCCACAGTTGTCGAGTAATGTGCCCGCAACTCGATCTTCGGTGTTTTCCCGATGACGGGCACGATGAACGTTGCAATGCCGCTGGCATCCGCCGTTGCCGACCCGCAAGGCACGCCTTGACACAGTGTTGGATCGATTTGCGGCGCGACCTGACCGGAAAGTGACCCCGTTAACTTGGCGCCGGCAATAGCGTCACCCGGCATCAGTGGACCCTCGCTGCCGATGATATTCACGCCTGAATACGTCGCTTGCACGGTCACTGTGCACGCGCGCGCGGGCTCGAAGGTCGCTTCAATGTCGCCTAAATCGATGCAATCGCACGCAGCAGGCTGGCAGCCGGAGGCGGCGCCTACGCTGATCGAGCCCTGCACGGTGGGAGTATCGAAAGCATCGCCCAAGTAAACACCGATTGTCGCGCTGGCAGAAATTCGCGCGCTGAACGTTTCGCCCGGGCGACCGTTACCGTCGACATCTTCACCGGTCAGCTCCGATTTCATCAGATCGCTGGCAAAAGTGCCGTCGGTGCCGGTGATCACGCTGCCGGCAGTGCCCGTGTACGAAACGCCGTCGACGCTCACCCGCGCGCCCGCCACCGCATGACCGTGCACAACCAGACGCCCTTTGATGCACGCGCGGCGCGAAATGGGAGCATCGCAGTTGAAACTAGAAAAATGTGCGGTCTGGAATGAAACGAAAACGGAGCCCGTGTAGTTCCCTGCGTGAATGGCTGCGAATTGATCTTCCGCAATATCCTCCCCCGCTGAATCCTGCAGCACCCCGGGGCTCTCAGAAACCCACTGCCCAGAATCTTCGTCGAAGCTGTACATGGGCACCTCGATTTTTCCGGAATTGGGGTCCAGATCCCGCAACGAGGCCCACGAGCTTTTCTTAGCTTCGAAACGAACGGAGACCGGAGACGAGAGCGCATGGATCTTGTTGCCGTTTTCATCGCGCAGATCGACCTCTGTGAAGCCGCTTGAGATCAGGAGATTGGTGCCGTTGTCGGTGAAGGTGCCCGGGAACAGGCCACCGTTCGTTTCCGGATCGTAAGCGTGTGCATAGGCCCGGGCGATGCCCGTACCGCCCGGAAACCCTGAAATCTGAACTTCGCCGTCGGTGCTCATGCAGCCGTCAGTCGTGCATTGGATTTGAGCCAGCGGCTGCATCACCACGTCGAGACTCGGCGCGTCCGACAGTGTCGTGAAGCGCTTGATGACTGTGGAATACCCTTCGCGATCGAAGCGCAACACCACGGGCAACGGTCCGTCGTCGAGCAGCGCTGCGAAGCCGCGGGCTTGGTAATCCGCGAGCAATTGCACGACGTATTGAACGAATTTTAGATCGGCAACGCTGGGATCCGGTTCGTAGGCGAGCGTGTAACGACCGTTGCTCCCCACGGTCGCTGTAGCGATCTCGAATGAATTGAGCTTGCCATCGCGATTGACGTCGATGCCCAGCTGCACCTTGACGCCTGCGGGGCTCGCCCCGTCGAGCAATCCGATTCTTCCGGAAAGATTCAACAACGGCGCGGCGATGACGTCGCTCGCCGCCGTGATGCCGCACAACACACCAACACTCAAGAAAGTAAGTCGCATAAGTCGCCCCATAAGGACGAGAGATTAGCACCTATGTGCTCCCGGTTACCGACGGACCTTTTCCGGATCAGTGACGCGCGCTGATTATTTTTGCACCGCAGCAGCCAGTGCCTTCTTGGCGGCGGCCAGTGCCTGTGGGCTGGTTTGGTTCGCAGGGAGGGATTCAAGCAGTTGCACCACTTGCTCGCGGAGCGAGTGTTCAACAGGGAAATCATTGAGTTTATTGGCTATTTCAGCGCGCTGCGAGAGCAAGCGGGCTTTGCGCGGGCCGTACGACAGGGCCAGGGCTTTGTCGGTCCAAGTGGCGGCCTCTTCGAATTTGCCCGCTTTGAGTAGCACCCACCCCAGCCGGGCGGGCGGATCGTATTCGCCGGGAAGCTCGTGCGCTGATTTTTCCAGAGCGGGAACCAGATCCAGTGGGCGCTCTAAGTACACGTACACCTCGGCGCGCGGCCAATTGTAGGTCATTGCGGCCATGGGGGTTTTCGCCTTGTTGGCTGCTTCGTCGAGCAGTGCGCGTTGCTGTTCGGCGATCTCTTTAGCTTGCTCCGGTCGCTCGAGCGCAATCAAAGTCTCGCGCAGGGTGGCCATCGCATCCGAGCGATCATCCACAGACAGAGAAGCTGCGGGATCTTTGAGCAGCTGCTGCCAGCGTTGCACGAGGCGTTCGCGCAGGTTCTTCACGCGGGCCACGGCACTGGGTTTCTTTTGGACGTAGCTGTCCGCACATTGGGTTGCGCTGGATAGAAAATCACTGACGCTCGCGGTGGTGCCTGCATCTTCCGCGTGTCCTTCAGCAATTTTGAGGCAGCCGTCGAAATCCTCTCGCTTGAGCGCAACGCCGATCCACGAAACCAGCGCATCGTTCAAGCGCGCCCATTGGGCGGGGGCTTGCGTCACCGCCATCTCAAGCTGTGAGTTGGCTCGATCCAAATCGCGTTCGGCGAGCGCGCGCTCGGCTGCCAGCAAATGCGCGTCGGCACCCGAGTTCACCGCGCCAGTAAAGGCGCGTGCGCCGGTTTGCAAAAAAGTATTGAACACAGGCAGGCTGGTGCCGCCCACAAAGCGCGCCAACACTTCTTCATTGGGGCCGATCACGTAAAAGGTGGGCAGGGCACTGAAGGCGAAGCGATCGAGCGCTGTGGCGTTGCTCTCACGATCGACGTCCAGCGATGCAAACACGAATTGCGTTGCATTGCTTGCGAATGTTTTGTCGACGAACACCGTGGACTGCATTGACAAGCACGTGTGACACCACGGCGCCCACAGATCGAGAACCAGCGGCACCTTGCGCGCCTTGGCGCAGCTAAGCGCTGCAGCGTAATCATCGAGGATCCACGCGATCGAGCCGTCAGGGCTTGATCTGGGGCAAGGATCGGGCGCGCTTCGCACTTGTGATGCAGCCGCCTTGACGGAAATCCCTGCCTTTGAAGCCCCCTTGCTGCAGCTGCAGCTTAGCAGTGCGCAAAAGGCGAACACGACAAGTCGCGAGGGGCGCGACATGAACTATGCCCGCAATGACGCACCGAAACGCTCGGTGGCGGCTTTCACCACTTGACTGTGGCGTGCGTCGACCTCCGCATCCGTCAGCGTGCGTGCATGCTCTGGGTCTGTCGCCGCCTTTGGATCGCGGTAGATCACGTGAAAAGCCAGCGAGCGGTGCCCCGCCTTCACTACGCCGCCTTGGAACAGATCGAACAAGGCGACTTGTTCGCACAAGTCGCCGCCCGCCTCCAAGATGATCTGCTGCACCTGCGCTGCGGGAATGTCGCTCGGCACTTCAAGCGCCACATCACGCGTAGCAGCCGGCAGGCGCGGGATCGGTTTGTACTTGGCAACGCGGTTGGTCAACCCTTCAAGGGCCGTCAAATCCAATTCGATCAGCAATGCCGGCCCGCCCAAATCGAAGGCATCGGCAGTGTTCGGATGAATCAGACCAAAATACCCCAGATCTTGCTCAGCAAGTCGCAGGACGCCGCGCCCGCGAGGGTGCAGGTAATGGGCGCCCGCGTGTTCCTGTGGCAGCGGCGTAACTTGTGCAGTTTTCCCCGTTAGGCGCTCGATCATTGCCAGTGCCACGGCTTTTGCGTCGTACAGATCGACCGCTTCGGGCTTGTGCAGGTGCGCAGGGCGATCTCCCGCGATCACGGCGCTGAACATCGGGCGCTCATCGGGCAGCACGCCGCGATCCCCGGCGTCCAGCGGGCGCGCGGCTTGTGCTTCTGCGCTGCGCTCTGAGCTGCGCGGATGAAGAAAAACAGCGCCCACTTCAAACAACGCCACCTGCGTCTCACCGTGCCGACGCGCACGCTTGAGCGCGTCGAGCAAGCTTGGGAGTAAACTGGTGCGCATCACGCTGCGTTCCTCACTGAGCGGATTACTCAGAACAACGGCAGCGGGTGGGAGTCCCAATTTCTGCAGATCCCTCGGGGCAATGAAGGCGTGGTGCACGGCCTCACTCAAACCGAGTGAAGCGGCCAACTCACGCACTTTGCGTTCAAGCTTGCCCGAACTGCGGGCGGCGCCCGGCGCAATGCGCGGCAGCTCGGTGGGAATGCGATCATAGCCGATCACGCGGGCGACTTCTTCAATCAGATCCGCTTCCAATTTCACATCCGGGCGAAACGCCAAGCTTTCCACTACCGCTTCTGCGTTCTGGCCGTCGCTGATGCGAACGATACGAAACCCCAAGCGGGTGAGCACATCCACCGCCTCACGAAAGGGCATGCTGTAGCCCAACAGTCGCTGCAACTGAGCGGCGCGCAGGGTGATCGTGGCGGCGGGCAGCTCGACGCCCTCAATGCGCTCGCCGCTGACGGCCCGAGC
>DATJEQ010000287.1:0-11338 GCA_035496495.1 Polyangiaceae bacterium | reverse complement strand
CTCACGCGGAGCGTCGCTCTGCGAGCACGATGCGGTGCATTACATCTTGGCCTGCGGTTTGGTAGCCGAGGCCGTCGTGTTGGCTGAGTAGGGCGAAGCCTTGGGTGGTGAGGGCTTTGTTGACGTGTTGTTCGCTGTGGGCCAAGAGCCCGTTGAACGGCTCGAATACTTCGCAATCGGCGCTCGCGCTAGGGCAATAGCTGAAGATCAGTGGGGCTTGGGGTGGCAACAGTGCTGCGCAGACTCGGAAGAGTTCGCTCAGATCGGCCACGTACTCACTGAGCCCAACGGCAAATGCGCCGCCTAATGCCTTGGGCCATCCCGGCGACTCGCGCAAGCCGTCGGCCCTGAGCACCTCGGCGTCAACACACGCGATGTAGCAAGGCGCGCTCAACTTGCTCAACATCGTGCGACTGAAGTCGACGGCGATCAGCGGCAACTCGATGTTCGCTTCAGTTAGCGCTCTGCCCACGAGTCCACTGCCTGCGGCCAGATCCAACCAGGGCAAATCCGCCGCAAATGAGTGACGGGGCAGTTCGTGAAACACCCGTGCAACACGCGCGGGAGCCCGGTAGCCGCACTCGCCGAGCAATTTGTGGTCATAATCATCTGTCCAGGTGTCGTATAAATCGCGTGCTCGCGCAGAAATCTCGCGTTGCGTCGCGAAGTGCGAAGCAGGGGTAGCACCAGTAAAGAGCCGGGATTCCATAGGGTGCAATCTGCGGCTTCCATTATCCTACATGTACCTGCCCACGGCACGCAGCTTCCATCTGATTACTGGCAACACCAATGTAGGACAAGAGTTGCGGCGGCACGCTGATCCGCGGACTTTTGCGTGCTATCTGAAACCTCTCCGCTGATTGGCGCGCTGTTCCCCGGCAGCGCCGCCTTGCAGCAGAACTTAGTTTCATGGTCGACTTCATCTCCCGTGCGACGCGCGTCGTCCAACTTCCAGGTAAGAGGCGCCTGGGCCAATACATCATTGGCGATCGCTTGGGTGTTGGCGGGATGGCGGAAGTGTATGCAGCGCAATACGTCGGCGTGAATGACCGCCTCACGCAGCGCGCGCTCAAATTGATTTTACCCGTGTGGGCACAGCAGCGCGACATCGCGGATATGTTCCAGGCGGAAGCGCAGTTGTGTCGCCAACTCAAGCACCCCAGCATCGTCAGCGTGATGGATTCTGGCGAGATCGAGGGCGAACTGTTCATGGCGATGGAATACGTTGATGGCGTTTCCTGCGCTCAATTGATGCGTATCTTGTCGGATCAAGGCCAGAGCTTCCCGCTTGATGCCGCATTGTACGTCACTGTGCGTTCATTGAGCGCGCTTGCGTTTGCGCACAATTACCGCAACCCCGCGGGCAAGTGCTTAGGAATTGTGCACCGCGACGTTTCCCCTGGGAACATCCTGTTCAGTCGCGGTGGTGAAGTCAAACTCACAGATTTCGGCATTGCAATTGGCGATCACGTCAGCCGCACCACGTCTCCGGGTGAGATCAAGGGCAAGTGCGGCTACATGTCGCCGGAGCAGATCGCTGGTGCAGAACTTGATGTGCGTTCCGATCTGTTCTCGCTCGGTATTGTCTTGGCAGAGATGTTGATCGGTCAGCGGCTATTCGTGGGCAAGAATCAGTTCGACGTGCTCACGCGCATGCACCTCGCCGACATCCGTGTGTTTGAGAGCAACTGCTCACAGGTGCCTGGCCCTATTGCCGCAGTGGTGCGCAAGGCGCTCACTCGTCGTCGCAGTGATCGCTTTCAGTCCGCGATGGAATTTCTGGCTGAGCTACTCGGTGCGGCCTCGGCTTCGGGCAATCCTATAGACGACACCGCGCTCGCCCGCTGCTTGTTCGAGGGAGGGGTGTTGCCGCAACGCAGTGGCACCCACGAAAGCGTGCAGGTTCACGTCGACGACGCTGACTGGGACCCCACGACGCTGCCCCGCTCGTCGTAGCGGCACATCGAATCATCGTGGCGCGTAACGCACCCGCAGCATTTCGGTCAAAGCGCGCAGTCCGAAGGCTTCGCCACCCACGGGTCGCCCGGGGCGCGCTTCCAAATTGTAGGCCATGGTGTCGATGTGCATCCAGCGGTGCCTCTTGTTCACGAATTCACGCAAGAACAGCGCCGCGGTGATAGCGCCTGCATAGCTGTCGCTGGTGATGTTGTTGATCTCCGCAATCTTGCTGTCGAGGCCGCGGCGGTATGCGTCGTGGAGCGGCAGCCGCCACAGCGGATCCCCCACTTTCTTTCCGGCTTCCAGCAGGGCTTCCGCGACTTGATCGTCGTTGCTGAACAGCGCTGGCAATGCGGTGCCCAACGCGACGCGCGCAGCGCCTGTGAGCGTCGCCGCGTCGATGATCAGATCGGTCGCCTCCTCGCTGGCTTCGGTCAACGCATCCGCCAAAATCAAGCGCCCCTCGGCATCCGTGTTGCCGATCTCCACGCTGAGCCCCTTGCGTGACGCCAAAATATCCATCGGGCGCATCGCGTCGCCCGAAACGCTGTTTTCCACCGCGGGGATCAACACGCGCAAACAGATGGGCAGCTTCAAACTCATCAGCACGTGAGCCAGGCCGAGCAACAGCGCTGCTCCACCCATGTCTTTCTTCATGAGCTTCATGTCGTTCGCGGGCTTGATATCAAGCCCGCCGGAATCGAAACACACCCCTTTGCCCACCAGCGTGACCTTCGGGTGTTTCGGGTTGCCCCAACGCAGATCCAACAGGCGCGGCTCGCGGCTGCTAGCGCGCCCCACCGCGTGCACCATCGGGAAATTCGCTCTCAACAGCGCTTGCCCAGTGATCACTTTGGCTTTCGCCTTGTGCTGGTGGGCTAAGGCACGCCCGGCCTCGGTCAATTCCTCTGGGCCTAGATCGCTCGCCGGCGTGTTGATCAGATCCCTGCAAATCCCGATGCCTTCGGCCAGCGCGGCAACTAAAACTTGATCGCACTGCGATGGCCACGCCAGTGCGGCAAAATCATCTTTCTTCTTCTTGTAGCGGCTGAAACGGTAGCAGCCCAGCGCCCACCCCAGTGCGGCCGCATTGGCTTGTTGTTCGCTTTGCCTGCCCGCGATCTGATAGCTGTGCTGTTTGGGCAATGAACTGGGCAACGAGGCATAGCCCCACGGCTCGGCTTGGTTCGTGACGCTGGCGATCACCAGCGCAAGCTCGCCTTCTTTGCCGGGCACCAGGCAATGCGTGCCGTTGTCCGGACGATAGCCAACGCTCTTGACCCAGGCTGCAACCCGCTTGGGCTGCGTTGCAAGCCAGGGGACGAGCGTTGTTGTGTCCACCAGGTGGATGGGGATTGAAGATTTACCAGCGCGGCGAAGCAGAGATTTCAACACACAGGCCTCAGTTCGAGAATATCCAAATCAATGTTGGGGGATAAGCAGTGTTGAGCCGGTGGTTTGCCCCGATTCGAGCGCGCGGTGCGCTTGAGCTGCATCGCTCAAGGCAAAGCGCGCACCGATCTCGACGCGCAGCGCGCTGCTCAAGACGGAGAACAGCGCGCCAGCCGTTTGCTCCAGCTCAGCGCGCGTTTCAATGAAGTGGGCGAGCGTGGGACGTGTCAATAACAGCGATCCTCTCTTGGACAGCTCCATGATGTCGAAATCTGGGACTTTGCCCGATGATTGCCCGAACGACACCAGCATGCCATGTGGCTTTAAACAGTCGAGCGAACCCGTGAACGTTGCTTGACCCACAGAATCGTAAACGACGTCGGCACCCACCCCAGAGGTCAGCTCGCGAACGCGCGCAACCCAATTGGAATCCGTGCGCAGAACGACTTCGTGGCAGCCATTCTGTCTTGCTTTTTCGATCTTGGCTGCGTTGCCCACGGTGCCGATCACTCGAGCGCCCAGGATTCGCGCCCACTGGCAGGCCAAAGAACCCACACCCCCTGCTGCAGAATGGAAAACAACGGTGTGTCCCGGTTTCACCGCGAATGAACGCGACAGCAGGTACTGCGCTGTCATTCCCTTCAACATCACCGCTGCGGCCGTCTCTTCGTCAATCTGAGTGGGCAATTTGACGGCTCGCGCTGCCGGCAGCAGGCGGTGACTTGCGTACGCCCCCATCACGCTGGCGTATGCGACGCGATCGCCCAGCGCGACGTCTGAAACCTGGGCGCCCAATTGCTCAACAATGCCCGCCCCCTCCACTCCCAGTACGAAGGGAAGCGCAGGACCTTTATAGAGCCCGGTGCGGAAGTAGACGTCGATGAAATTGACCCCAACGGCGGTCTGCCGGATGAGAATGTCCTGCGGCCCAGGATGGGGAATTTCCCGCTCAGCCACTTGCAGCCGCTCGGGGCCGCCCGGTTCACTCACCACGATGCACTGTGCCACTGTGGGTATATTTAGTGCGCATCCCGGGTGGGCACCACTGCTGCCGGTGGAGTTATTGAGGTGGCTGTTTGCTCAGGGCTGGCCTAGCCGGGCTGGCCTCCTCGGGTGGGCCTCCTCGGGCTGGGGGCCGATGAAAAGATGCGATCAAACCGTTGACCCCGCCGCACTGCGAGTTGGATAAGGCGGTCAGAATGAAGGTCGCGATACCGCGGGAGCTTCACCCCGGCGAGCGGCGCGTCGCCGCGACGCCCGATACCGTCACCCGGCTGCGCAAACTAGGCTTCGACGTGCTGGTGGAAGCTGGCGCGGGCGCAGCTGCGCAATTCGACGATGCCCAATATGCGGCCGCCGGCGCGCAAGTCTTGGCAGATGCCGCTGCTCTTTGGGGCGGGGCAGATGTGGTGCTCAAAGTGCGCCCGCCAGAATTGCGCGAAGTCTCCCAGCTGCGCGAAGGCGCGACGCTGATCAGTTTCATTTGGCCGACCGTGAACAAGCCGCTGCTCGATCAGTTGGCGACACGCAAGGCCAATGTGCTTGCGATGGATCAAATCCCGCGCATCACGCGCGCCCAGAAGCTGGACGCGCTCTCCAGCATGGCGAACATCGCTGGCTACCGCGCGGTGATCGAAGCCGCCAGTCACTTTGGGCGATTCTTCACCGGGCAGATCACCGCCGCGGGTAAGGTGCCGCCCGCTAAGGTGTTGGTGATTGGTGCCGGTGTCGCGGGTCTTGCCGCGATTGGTGCCGCGAACAGTTTGGGAGCCATCGTGCGTGCATTCGACACCCGCGCTGTGGTGAAAGAGCAAGTGCAGAGCATGGGCGCCGAGTTCCTGGAATTGGATTTCGAGGAAGAAGGCTCGGGTGCAGGCGGCTATGCGAAAGAAATGAGCCCCGCGTTCATTGCCGCGGAAATGGCGCTCTTTCGTCAACAAATGAAGGAAGTCGACGTGGTGATCACCACGGCGTTGATCCCCGGAAGGCCCGCGCCGCGCTTGCTGCCCAAAGAGGTTGCAGAGTTGCTCAAGCCCGGTTCAGTAGTAGTGGATCTGGCTGCAGAGGCCGGTGGCAATTGTGAGCTGACGGTTCCCGGTGAATGCGTGGTCAAGAATGGCGTCACTGTGATTGGGTTCACGGATCTGCCCAGCCGCATGGCGCCCACGGCGAGTCAGCTCTACGGGACAAACCTGGTGCATCTGCTCACGGATCTCGGCGGCAATGACGGCTGGCAGCTCAATCTCGAAGATGAAGTGGTGCGCGGCGCCCTGGTGATGAAGGCCGGCGAGATCTTGCCACCGCCACCCAAAGCCGCACCGCCCCCTGCGCCCGCTGCTGCGAAAGTCGCCCCCGCTGCCGCATCCCCTGCAGCGAAGAGCCCAGTGTTGCCTTTGCTGTTCGCACTGTTAGCCGGCTGCTTGTTGTTTGCTTTGGGTTCGGTTGCTCCGCCGGAGTTCCTGGCTCACTTCACGGTATTTGTTTTGGCGTGCTTCATCGGTTGGCAAGTGGTGTGGAACGTGACGCCCGCGTTGCACACGCCGCTGATGAGCGTGACCAATGCGATCAGCGGCATCATTCTATTAGGCGGCATGCTCAAGATCTCAGGGCCGCTGTCCTCTCCCGTCACGGTATTGGCGGCGGTCGCGGTGCTCGTGGCCACCATCAACGTTTCCGGCGGGTTTCTCGTGACTCAGCGCATGCTGGCGATGTTCAGGAAGTGATCGAATCGAATGCAGAATAGTTTGCTGACCGTCGCTTACTTGATCGCCGCTGTGCTGTTCATCCTCAGCTTGGGGGGTTTGAGCACTCAGCAATCCGCGCGGCGCGGTAATGTATTGGGCATTGTGGGCATGGCGATCGCGGTGGCCAGCACGGCCGCCAGCGATTTAGTAAGCAGTTACCCGGTGTTAGCGGCCTGTCTGCTGGTCGGTGCGGTCATTGGGGCTTTGCTGGCGGCCAAGGTTGCAATGACCTCAATGCCGCAATTGGTCGCGATTCTGCACAGTTTTGTGGGGCTTGCAGCGGTGCTGGTCGGCTTCGCGACACACCTGGAAGGCCATGGGCCAGAGGGCCATGTGCCAGAAGGTACGGGCGCGCTGATCCACTCGCTGGAGATCTACATCGGCGTGTTCATCGGTGCCGTTACGCTGACCGGATCGATCATCGCATTCGGTAAGTTGCAGGGCGTGATCAGCGGAAAGCCGGTGCTGTTGCCCGGCCGGCATTGGCTCAACCTGGCGCTGATTGTGGCCTCGGTTTGGTTCGGGGTTCAATTCGTCGGGCAAGACGTGGGCGATGGCTTGATGTCGCTGAGCATCATGACAGCGCTGGCCGGCATTCTGGGTCTGCATTTGGTGATGGCCATTGGCGGCGCGGATATGCCGGTGGTCGTCTCCATGCTGAACAGCTACTCCGGCTGGGCAGCTTCGGCGGCTGGCTTCATGTTGAGCAACGATCTGCTGATCATCACCGGGGCGTTGGTGGGCAGCAGCGGCGCGATCCTGAGCTACATCATGTGCAAGGCGATGAACCGCTCGTTTATCAGCGTGATTCTGGGCGGTTTTGGCGCGGAGCCCAGTGCGGGCTCGGGGGGGAGCAGTGCCACGGTGGGCGGCAAGGTCAGCTCCGTCAGTGCTGAAGAAACCGCGCGGCTCTTGGCTGAGGCGCGCAGCGTCGTGATCGTACCGGGTTACGGCATGGCCGTCGCACAGGCGCAGCATCCCCTGCGCGAAGTGTGCGAGCTGCTACGGCAAAGCAAGGCCAACGTGCGTTTTGCGATTCACCCCGTTGCAGGTCGCCTACCGGGGCACATGAACGTGCTCTTGGCCGAAGCCAAAGTGCCTTACGACATTGTACTGGAGATGGATGAAATCAACGAGGACTTCCCGGAGACGGATGTGGTGCTGGTGATCGGGGCCAACGACATTGTGAACCCCGCCGCGTTGGACGACACCACGAGCCCCATCTACGGCATGCCGGTGCTGGAGGTGTGGAAGGCGCATACCGCGATTGTGATGAAGCGCGGCATGGCCACCGGCTATGCCGGCATCGACAACCCGCTGTTCTACAAAGACAACGTGCAGATGCTCTTTGGCGACGCCAAGAAGATGATCGATGCAGTGCTCGCGGAATTGCGGGCGATCAAGGGCCAGAACGCCGCATAATTTGCGGAAATTTGCAGCGTTTTGCCGTCGCCCTGCGGTGGCGGCTTGCTACACTGCGGCCTCTAGGGCTGGTTCATGAGGCTGGGCATCGACTTTGGCACCACGCACACCGTGGTGGCGATGGGCAATCGAGGAAATTTTCCGACGGTGTCCTTTCAAGATGCAGATTTGGATTTTCATGAATTCTTTCCCAGCGTGGTGGCCTTTGAAGGGGGCAAGGTGCTCTACGGGTTCGCTGCCGAACAAGCGGCGCGCCGCGGGGCTCATCGTGAGCGATCGTTCAAGCGCTGGCTCGGTGGGATCAACGCTTCTCCCACGCAGCCCATGCCAGGAATGGAAGGGCTCACTCTGTTGGATCTGGTCACCGGGTTCTTAACGGCGTTGAGGGAGGCCCTGCTCAAGCGCTCAACAGTGAGCAAACTGTTGAGCCGCGGAGAGCCGCTGCAGGCCGCCGTGGCGGTGCCCGCCAATGCGCACAGCGCTCAGCGCTTCATCACCTTGGAGGCCTTTCGGCGCGCCGGGTTCGAGGTGACCGTGATGATGAACGAGCCCTCGGCCGCGGGAATCGAATTCGCACACCATCATTTGAGCGCCATCACTCAGAAACGTGATTTGGTGCTGGTGTACGATTTGGGCGGGGGCACATTCGATGTTTCGTTGGTCATGATGGAGGGAGGGCACCACGACATTCTTTCCAGCAGCGGGATCTCGCGTCTGGGAGGCGATGATTTTGATGAGATCTTGCAAGAGATGGCACTGCGCGAACTGGCTATCACGCGGGGGAATCTTTCCACGCAGAGCCGGGCGCGCCTGTTGGCCCATTGTTGCGAAGTGAAAGAAGCGATCAAGCCGAACACACGGCGCTTGTTTGTGGATGTGGGTTCTTGTTTGGATGCGGGTGAAATCGACCAGGCGAAGATCGGACCGGCGGGTGTAGTCACCGTGGCCGCCGATGAATACGAAGAAGCGTGCACGCGTATTGTGGGGCGGACGCTGTCTGAAGTGGATCGCGTCATTGCAGGGCGCGAAGCGGAGCTTGCGGGGGTGTATGTGGTAGGGGGAGCCAGCAGCTTGCCCGTGGTGGGGCGCACCTTGCGGCAACGCTTTGCGCGTCGCGTGCACCGTTCGGCGCAGCCGTCTTCCTCTACAGCAATTGGGCTCGCGGTTGCGGCGGATCCGTCATCCGGCGTCGGCGTCAGTGAACGACTGAATCGTTGTTTCGGGGTCTTTCGCGAGGCGGATAGCGGCGGCAACGTCTCGTTCGACGTAATTTTGGATCCGGCGCTCGAAGTCCCTACGCAATTCTCAACGCGCCACACCATTCAGCGGCGCTACCAACCGGCGCACAACATCGGGCATTTCCGTTTTATTGAGTGCAGTTCGCTCACACCGGATCGCATTCCGTCCGGCGATATCACGCACTTTGCACAAGTCGTGTTCCCCTTCGATCCTGCGTTGCAGCAAACGGGCATCGATCTGCGCAAGGCCACCATCACGCGCATGGAGGTGACCGATCACTGGGCGGAAGAGCGCTATGAGATTGACGCCGCCGGCATCATCACGCTGAGCATGCAAGACCTGCAGACTGGTTATCAGCAGACGCACCGCTTCGGTTGAGAGCTACCGTTGTGGCGAAACGCCACAATCCCTCCTCCGGGGTGTTTTCCCCCCGTTTCATGGGCATTCCCCCCCAACTCGACTGTTTTTGGATGAGTGCTTCCAATCGTAAACCGAAGCAATTTTCTGCTGGTTATCGACCGATCATTGCTTGGCACGTCGGTTGCTTTGTCAGTATTCGTGAGCCTTACTTTTCTTGAACAATTATCTAAAGGCGCAACGAGCACAGCGGTTATGCCCTTTGGTCCAGGGGGATATGAAGGTGCGCTGAGTCAGGCCGGGGGTGCGGGGGAGGCTGGCACAGCTGGCACACATGACGGCGGTGTCGTGCCGTTGTCAGGAACGCCGCAATGCAAGTGACTAGGGCTGTGATGGGCGGCAAGGTCAGGCATACTCACCCAATGAGTGAAAAATATCAGGGCAGTTGTCATTGCGGTCGTGTGCGCTACCAGGTCTCCCTGGATTTGGGGAAGCCAGTATTGGCGTGCAACTGCTCAATGTGCGGGCGCAGCGGAACGCTGTTGGCGTTCGTCCCTGCGGGGGATTTCGAGCTGCTCTCGGGGGAAGAATCGCTGCGCGATTATCAATTCAATCGGAACGTCATCCATCACTTGTTCTGCACGTCTTGCGGCATCAAGCCGTTCGCGCGCGGGCAGAAACCTGACGGAACTCCAACTGTGGCCGTGAATGTGCGTTGCCTGAGCGACGTTGACGTGGGCGCGCTTACCGTTCAGCAGTACGACGGTAGGTCGAGCTGACTCGTCACCGACGATTTAGGGCAGGAGGCGACTCATGCGCCAGCTGCCCGGAGTGGCGCCAGGCTGGTACACGATGCGATCGTGCAGGCGATTCTCACGGCCTTGCCAGAATTCGAATTCAGTAGGCGTCACCAGATAGCCGCCCCATTCGTCGGGCAGAGGCACAGCGTCATCGGGGAATCGTCGATCTTCCTCCGCGAACAGGCGCTCCAGCGTCGCTCGATCGGCAACGCTTTCGTGGGCACACGCAACGCGCGCCGCAATACGACTCTTGCGCGGCCGGGTTTGGAAATATTCCCGCGATTCCTCGCGCGTTGTCTTGCTGGCGCTGCCCTCAATGCGCACCTGGCGATTGAACTCGCGCCAGTGAAACACCAGTGAAACAGCAGGGTGGAGGGCAATGTCGTGGCCCTTGCGCGAATTGTAGCGGGTGAAGAAGGTGAGCCCCCGTGCATCCAAGTTCTTCAGCAACACAATGCGTGAGCTGGGAGCGCCATCGGCCGACACCGTCGACAGGCACATCGACGTGGCATCCATCACCTCTGCGGCAACGGCTTCGTGGAGCCAGCGCTGCAGTTGCGCCGTCGGATCGGCCGACAAATCCGTCTCGTGCAGGCCCTGCGAAGAATATTCCCGGCGCAATGCCGAAAGATCGACGGTTTTGCTCATGGTCGTCTGCTCTTGCTGCACTATACACCAGGCGAGCGGTTCGTGAACCGCCCCTACACCCATAGATTTCAGTCGTATTTGCCACTTGATGTTGGGGATGCAGGCCTTACATTCCGCCCATGTTTCAGTTCGATCCGATGTATTTCCTGTTCCTCGCTCCGGGGCTCATTTTGAGCCTGTGGGCGAGCGCCCGCGTCAAATCTACCTTCCGCCGGTACAGCCAAGTGGGCTCTGTGCGCGGCTTTTCTGGCGCCGAGGCCGCGCGTGAGCTCATCAACAAACGCGGCATCGCGGGAGTTCGTATTGAAGAAACACCTGGGTTTCTGTCCGATCACTACGATCCATCGGAAAAGGTGCTGCGGCTTTCCTCTGACGTTTATCGTGGACGCTCCTTGGCGGCACTCGGGGTTGCGGCCCACGAAGCGGGTCACGCCATTCAGCACGCCAAGGGTTACGGTCCTCTCAAGTTTCGCTCTTGGATCGTAAAGCCCGCGATGATTGGCACCAATCTCAGCTATGTCGTAATGACCATTGGTTCTTTCTTGCACCTGGCCGGATTCGTTTGGCTGGGGATCGGATTGTTTTCGCTATTCGTGCTGTTCACGTTGGTTACTCTGCCGGTGGAGTTTGACGCCTCTCGCCGCGCGGTGATCGCACTGCAGGAGATCGGCGTGATCACGCCGCAAGAAGTGCCCGGCACAGGCGCGGTTCTGCGGGCTGCGGCAATGACTTACGTTGCTGCCGCGGTTAGCGCGATCTTACAGCTGGTGTATTTTC
>DATJEQ010000286.1:0-6043 GCA_035496495.1 Polyangiaceae bacterium | reverse complement strand
GTAGTGGGGCAGGCGTGGCGCGACGGCCCAAGGCAGGCAGTGTTGTCGAGATTTTTGCGTAGTACTGAAGTGGATGTGGTGCCCATGAGTGATCCGCTGGCGCGCGCATGTGGTGAACTTTGCGGCAGAGCGGGCACAGCGGATGTGATCGACGCCTCGATCGTGCTCGTTGCGCGAGAGCATCGCGACATCATTCTCACCAGCGATCCGCGCGACCTCGAACGCCTGGATCCAACAGCCGCGATTGTTGCGTTGTGAGGACTCTCAGCTAGCGCGACGATCCCGACGCGCCACTCTTGGCTTTTGCGGGGGGCGCGGCAGGAGCGGCGGCTGCGGCGCTGCGGGGTTCGCTCGCGGCGGGTTTGCTCGCAGCGAGCTCAGCGGAGGGGGCGTCTTTCCCCAGCTGCTTCAAAGCTGCTGCAGCGCGATCGTGGTAGCTGCTCACATCGAGCAGCAGCGTGTAGGCCTGGCGCGCGGCGCCCAGATCGCCGAGCAAGCGCCGGCATTCGGCAGCGCGCCACAGCGCTTCATTGGCCGCACCGGTGCCCGGATACCGCGTGCTCACCTCTTCGAACTTGGGAGCAGCAGCAGAACACCCGGACGATTGTTGAAGATCTTTGGCGCGCTGCAACGCCGCGTCGGCCGGGCTCTTTTCTTCAGCGCTGCCCATTCCCAACGCGTCGTCGCGTGCCGCCATATCCGCAGCAGGCGCTGCCATGCCCCCCGCGGGTGAAGCGGGAGCCTCGCGGCGCGCTTCGTATTCGTTGGCCGCCACGGCAGATTTGGCGCGAGCCGATTTGGTTGCTGGCTCTGCAGCGACGCCTTGCTTGTCGCCCAACCCCTGTGAGCTCCCCTCTTGATTTGCAACTACGGTAGGCGCTGGTGCGGGGGCAACGGTGACTTGTTCCGCCTTCTTGGCGGACGGCAGAATCACCGAATCAGTATCCGTCTCGGGCATGCCGCGCTCGGTCACCATCACCGTGCTGCGCTCGCCGGGCCTTGCACGCAAGAACACCAGGCTGGAACCGATCATGAGCAACAACAAGGCCGCCATCGCCAACTGGGGCCGCATGGCATAGCCCGCGAGAATAGTGAGCGCGCGCGCGGCACGCTGGGGCAGTGGCAATTTACGGCTGACCAGCCTTTCCGCCGCCAGAACGCGCTCCGTGAATCCCGGCGGAACATCCGCCAGCGGCAGCACTCCCACTTCGCGGGTTGCGCGCAATTTGAGGTGGATTTCACGGCAGCGCGCGCACTGATCCAAATGGCGCTTGGCCGCCGCAGCGGTGAGCTCATCCAGCTCATCGTACAGCAGGTCAAGTGCAATCTTGTCGTACTTCTCGCAGTCCATGAATCCTCAAATGCATCAGTCCAACGGCATCAACCCAACAAGGTCAACGCAGTGCTCGTGCGTACTCCTCAAACTCGCTCAACTTGAGTTGCAAGTGTTCCAGCGCATAGCGCATCCTGCTCTTGACCGTGTTCTCACTGGTGTTGGTCAATTCGGCAATCTCCTTGAACGGCAGATGAGCGATCTCTCGCAACAAGAATACTTCGCGTTGATCTTCGGAGAGTTCGTCGACCGCTTGCAATATCGAGAAAGCAACTTGAGAGGATGCGGCGCGCCGCTCTACCGTGGGAGCTGGATCGGCAACCTGTTCACCCAATGAGGGCGCATCTGCGTCGGATCCAACGGGCTGATCGAGCGAGGGATGACGACGCAGGTTTGCTTTCCTCAAATGGTCGACGCACAGATTGCGCGCGATGGTGTACAGCCATGTTGAAAAACGGGCCTCATGCTTGAATGCACTGGCGCGCTGCACAATGCGCAGGAACACTTCCTGAGCAATTTCCTCCGCGCTCGCTTCAGAACGCAGGTGACGGAGTACGAAGTTGTAGACGCGCACCTGATATCTACGTACCAGCACCGCAAAAGCGTCTTTGTCGCCGCGCTGGTAGCGCAGCATCAAGACCTCGTCGGCCGCTTCGTTGTCTCGGGCGCTCACTCTGTATTCCCCACAGGAGTTTAGCTTGGCCCGGGGGGGTATCCGCAAGCCTTGGTAAAAATTGATCAAATCTACCGCGTGGCGCCCAGAGCGGGTTCCTTGCCGCAGTCGGCTTACGGGTCAGCCAGTGCGCCCCTCAAAAAACCCCCGCGCCCAGAAACCAGAGCGCCCCCAACAATCAACGCAACAAATAGCGGGCCACCAGCACCGCCCGGAAGGAAGCCGCGGTGATCGGCGAGAAAACCTCGCGGCTCTCTTCCCCGGTGGGTGTGCTGCGGGTGCGCGAAGAGAGCGCAATCGCGGTGCCCATGCCGAGTTGCAGTAGCAAGTTTGGATAAGGCGAGGTGCGCACGGCGAGTTGCCATTCTGAAGGAGCGAAACTCGCGTCGGTGACGGTGCCGCTGGGCTGTGTTTGCAGTTGAGAGATCAGGCTGGGGTAAGCCCACGCTTCCAGCGAAAGATCTAAACGCGATTGATCGATCGCGCTGAACCCCAAACCGACAGCGGCGGTCAATTGACTGCCATACCGAGTGTCACCCAGCACCACCTGGGGGCGTAAGCGAAAGCCAAGCTCTGTCGCAAATGTGAACTCTTGCCAGCGCGCGGCAATTGCGACCGCTGGGGCATGGACCACCGCCCGTTCCCCCGCGAAGGCGTGGTCATTACCCAAGGGCAAGCTGACTTCATATTTCAACTTGCCAGTCAGCGTTACATCACCCTGTTCATTGAAAAGATCGAACCCCAAACCAATTCGCGGATCCTTGAGCGCAGTGCTCGCGATCGGCGTGGGCGCTACCGATGTGGCGCTGCTCACCCCACTGCCGTTCTGGCTGATCACGACTGGGAGGGCCAGCGTGAGTTCCAGGCGCGGCAAAATCCCGAAGGCCCCGAGCAGATCCATTTGCAGCGCGCGCTTGACCGCGGCTACCTCGGTTCCGTACGGATCGGGGCCTGGCGCTCTGATGATGATCGGGTGGCTGATGAATTGAAAGCCGGCCGCCAGCGCGAGGGCGTTGGGATGCATCGCTGACTCGGAGTCGACACTGACGAACCTCGATGGGCCGGCGGGAAGCCACAGTGGGTTTGCATCCACACAGGTGGAAAGGCCATTTTCGGTACAGCTCTGGGCTTGCGCGGTTGCACCACGCAACGCCATCACCCAGCCAACCAAAGCTGCGAACGCGCAGCGGCCGGTGCGCGAGGTCAAGCCAATGGAGCGAGAAAAGCCCGGCAAGGTGGCTGCAAGATAGCGCACACGGAGAATGAAGTGCAGTTTGCACGCTTCAACGGGCGTGTCTATAAGCGGCCTTGTGAACGGCCGCGTGATTTCCCCGGGTTGCCCACTGGTGCTCGGTTCTGCCTCACCGCGTCGTCGTGAGCTACTGACGGGGTTGGGCATTGAGCACATCGTGCTGCCGGCACAGGTGGTGGAGGATGAGCAACCCGGAGAACGAGCCGTGCCCTACGTGGAACGGATTGTGGAGGCCAAGCGGGTTGCAGTTGAGCAGGCGGTGGCGCGTCAAAAAATCGACCACGCCGCCATTTTGGTCGCTGACACCACCGTGGTGCTGGGTGATGAAATCCTGGGCAAACCCAGTGACGAGCGCGACGCGCTGCGGCTTTTGAAGAAGATCGCTGGACGGGAACACACGGTGTTAACGCGCTATGCAATTTCGATTGCGGGGCAGGCGCCACTGGCGCGGACAGTCAGTTCCCAAGTGACGTTGCGGCCGGCCTCGGATGAGCTGCTGGAGCGTTACGCGCACACGGGCGAGGGGCTGGACAAGGCGGGTGCGTACGCGGTGCAGGGGCTGGGCGCTTTCCTGGTTCGCGCAATTTCCGGGTCTTGGTCCAACGTCGTGGGCTTGCCCACCTGTGAGCTGGTCGAGGATCTCAGTGCCTTGAGCTTGTTGGGAGAGTTTCCGCGCCTGCGCTGAGCCGTCACGCTGCCCCGAGCATGCTTTTGCGGGGACTTTGACAGGGGAAGCGGCGCGGGCGATACTGCGCGTGAGGCATCTGTTATGGCATTGATCGACAACGAAGAAGCGGCGCGCCGCCTGGCCAGGGCCATCGCCAGCGACATCTCTCTGTACAACGAAGAGAAGATCGTGCGCGGCATCCAGAATGATTCGCTGTTCGAAGAGATCACCGAGCAGATTGAAGAGGGGCGTGCGCTGTTCAACAGCCGCGTTTCGCCCTCCTTGTATCCAAAGAATTATTACGACCGTGCGCTGGTCGATATTCTGATCCGCTCGAAAGCACACATCAAGAGCCCCCTCTGGTAATCACACTGGGGTGGTCGCTCTGAATGCGCCAGCGCATCGTGCTCGGATCAGAGCAAAGCGGTGAGCGCGTCGACAAAGTCTTATCGCTGCTGACGCCGGAGGTCTCGCGGGCCACGGCGCAGCGCTGGATCAAAGAGGGCCGGGTGCTGCTCAACGGGCACGCCTGCACAGCCAGCGATCGCGTTGCGGCGGGAAGCGTCGTGGAGTGGACCGCGGGGCCCGCGCCGATCAGCAATGCAGAACCCGACGCCAGTGTGCCGTTCGAGGTTGTGTACGACGATGAGCATTTGCTGGTCGTGAATAAGCCGGCAGGGGTCGTCGTGCACCCAGCGCGCGGCCATATCAAAGGAACGCTGGTCAGCGGGTTGCTCGCGCGGGGGGGATTCGAGCAATTGAGCGCCGATCCTCGTGACGCACACGGCTCATTGCGCCCGGGGATCGTGCACCGCTTGGACAAGGGCACCAGCGGGTTGTTGGTGGTAGCGCGCAGTGATGCTGCGAGAGAGGGGCTCAAAACGCAGCTTCAAGCGCGCACGGTGCGCCGCGAATACCTCGCGATCACCGTGGGAGTTCCTGGCCTTTCGCACATCGAGACTCAGTACGGCCGTCACCCCAAAAGCCGGCTTCGTTTCACGTCACTGATTCGAACGGGCAAGCCCGCGATTACGAATGTCCAGCTGATTGAGCGCCTTGCCGGCGGGCGGGCGGCCCTGGTGCAATGCCGCCTTCAGACCGGGCGAACCCATCAAATCCGCGTGCATTTGGCTGAGCAAGCGAAGAGCCCGGTATTTGCCGATGCCTTGTACGGAGGAGTTCCCAAAGATGCCGCATTGCGCCCGGTTGCCGATCAGCTGGGGCGCCAAGCCTTGCATGCGCACACGCTGGGATTCGTTCACCCCATTACGGGGCAACGGTTGGATTTCAGTGCGGCACTGCCCGCTGATATGGATGCAGCCTTAGCTGCCTTGCGGCGCCTTTGAATCAACGGCACTGACTTTGCCCGGGTAACGCAGGTTGATACCGGCCAGCGCCGCAAAGCCGATCAATACGGCCCACCACAACGTGGCGAAGCGCACCATGATCATGCTGCTGGTAGCAATGCCGGAAGAAACGCCGCCCAACTGCACCAGCTGCTTTTGCAACATGCCATCCGTTACACCCAACCCGCCGGGCACCGGGATCAGCGCGCCCGCCAGGGTGGCGGTGGAATAGAAGAACAATGCCAACGCAAAGGAGGTGTGGGTGCCAAACCCCATCAAGAGCACGTACAGCGCGCACCCCTCAGCGCCCCAAGCGAGGACCGACAATGCCGTCGGAATGAGCAACGCGGAGGGGCTCGCCAGCACACGCAGGCTCTCCAATGCGGTGCGCAGTTTGGGTCCCAGCGCCTGCAGTGGTGTACGCGCGACCAGACGCAGCAGGATTTCAGCGGGCATTGGCCAAATGATGAACAACATGCCCAGGAGCACCATTGCCGATCCCAGGCCGGCCCACAACAAGCCGCCATTGAACCCCAGGCTGCCGATCAGGATGAGCACCACCACGGCAATGGCGTCGGTCAAGCGCTCGGCGACGATGATCGGCGCGCTGCGCTCCATGGGTACCCCGTGCGTGCGCAGCAGCACAGCGCTTTTGAAAACCTCACCGACCTTGCCCGGTGTGATCGTCAGCACGAATCCAGAGAGGAAAATTAGCAAGCTGTCGATCTTGCTCACGCCAACGATGCCCAGCCGGGCGAGGTAGAATTCCCAT
>DATJEQ010000285.1:0-5534 GCA_035496495.1 Polyangiaceae bacterium | reverse complement strand
CGTTGCTCAAGGTGGCCAAGCTCAGGGCGGTCAAGCGCAAGGCGGCCAGGCCCAGGGTGGCAGCCAAGCTCAAGGTGGCCAGGATGCCGGTAGCGCGGTCGGCGGCACCGGTGGTCGTCCGGGCGGCACTGCGGGTCATTCGGGAACTGCTGGGCGCGCGGGTTCAGGCGCAGGCGGCAGCGGTACTGACAGCGGTGCCGTCGGAGCAGTCGACAGCGGCACTGACGGTGGCGCAACGCCAAGCGTCGGCGACAAAGGCGGATGTAACTGCTCTGTGCCCGGTCAAGCTCCCAGCAGCATGGCTGGTCTGTGGGGCGCCCTCGCGCTGGTGGGCTTCATCGGCCTGCGCCGTCGCAAGGCAGCCTGAGCAGCGCCGTCACAGCGTTGCGAGAGCGCACGCGCGTCAACTCGAGGTTGGCGCGCGCACGGCTTTGAGGTGGGCCGTTAGCCGGGCTAGCCAGCCGTGGCATTACCACTCGTGACATCAGGAAAATCATGAGCGGAATTGAGGGCCTAATTGCCCTCATCCGGGGCATGGGCGCAGGCCCCAGAGCCGCGTTGCCACCCCTTTGGCGGGTGCCAGGATCAGTACAGATCTCCTGTGAACGCGGTGCCCCATGCAACCGGAACAACACCTCACGCTGCTTCGCCCTGCACCCGATCCGGGCAGGATTGTGCGCTTTCCGCCCAAGGGCACGTTCCAGGCTCGCGCGTTGTGCGTGGGCGAGCGCATTGATTTGAAAGCAGTCGATGCCCCGCGCGTTGCAGGGGCGCCCTCGCTGTTCCGTGTGGGCGAAAAATCGGGAATGGCCGCGGTCTTTCGTTACGGCGTGGTCGTCTTCTTCAATGCCGATCCGCCCGAGCAAGGGGCGTTCGTGGCGCAACTGGCAAGCGCGGTGCGCGACGGGCTGTTGGACAAGCCACAAGAGGAAGACGCGCGTATCACCTTTGGCCCGGCGGAGAGTGACACGGTAATCGATGGCGTGATGCAACTGTGCACGCTCGACCCCCACAAATTGGAACTTATTGCCGATGCGCTGGCCAAGAGCGTCAAACTCGCTCACTACGAAAATCAAATCGACGAGGCGTTCCGCAAGGTGGAGCCGCTTGCTGCCCAACTGCAGCGTCACGGAGAAGCGGGACGCCAGGCGAAGAAGTTAGTGCGGCAAATCGGCAGTGCGCTGTTGATTGAGCATCAAATGGTGTGGCGCATGGAGGTGACAGAAAAACCCGAAGTGCTGTGGGATCACCCGGAGCTAGAGCGCTTGCACGCACGCCTGGTGGACGAGTACGAACTCAAGGAGCGTTACCAGGCCCTGGAGCATAAGTTGGAATTGCTCGCCCGCACCATCTCCACTGTACTGAATCTGCTGCACAACAAGCGCAGCCTGCGCGTGGAGTATTACATCGTTACGTTGATTGTGATCGAGATCGGTCTGTCTCTGTTCCACCGCGCGTGGCCGTCGTTGTGAGACCGGGACGCAGCGTCAGTGGCGCTTCTTGTGCTTGAGGTGCGGGGGTGAGCGACGGGGCTTTACTTCCCGATGGGGTTGGGCTTCCCGATGGGGTTGGGCGCCGCGCGGCGAATGAGGCAGCGGAGCGTTTCCATCGCGTTTGATCCTGAAAATGCGCACGTCGGGGTCGCGCGCATCTGGGCGCAACGCTTTGGCTTCGAATTGCTCGGCGATCGAGCTTGCTACGCCGAACGTCGAGCTGGCGTCGCGGATGTCAATGGCACCGATTTGCTGACTGCTGATTCCGCAGCGGCGGCACAGGTGCGAGACCAAGCGCCCTGGGGTTGCCCCTTTTTGGCTGCCCCAATTGGTCTGAAACGGTTCGAAGGATTCGGCGCGCCGCGCGTTGGCCCTAGGAGCGGGCGCGTGCGAGTCGCGCTGGCGTGAATGGGTTTGGCGCGAATCCGCGCCGTGCGAATCGGTTCTGCGGGAGTCAGTTGGGCGTGAGTCGGCGGGGCGCGCGCTGGGGGTTAGGGTGCTGACTTCCAGCGGCTCGCGCGGCAATTTCGGGGCCGCCATTTCCAGCAGGGTGGCCACTAACTTCTGCGCACTGTGCTTTTCCAGCAAGCTCTGCGCGTAAACAAGCTCTGCTTCGGTGGGCTCACTCGCCGCGGCGAGCTTGTTGTGCAATTCGGTGCGCGCTTTCTTGAGCAGGGCCTTCTTCACCTTGGCAGCGGCGGGAACAGGCTCCCACTTCGCTTGCAGTTTGGCCACGCGCAGCAATTGCTCGATCCGTTTTTGGGCGCGAAAGGGCACCAAAAGCAGACTCTTGCCTTGCCTTCCAGCGCGCCCGGTGCGCCCGCTTCTGTGCGTGTAAACATCCGGGCTCGTCGGGGGCTCGGCGTGGATCACAACGGCGATGTCCGGCACATCGATACCGCGTGCGGCAACATCGGTTGAAATCAAGGTGTTGGCAATTCCGGAGCGAAAGGCGTTCAAGGTGCGCGTGCGCTGCGCTTGCGGCAGCTCGCCGCTGAACGGCAGCACCGAGAAGCCGTCTTCGGTCAGCATGGTCGCCAACTCGGCGGCGTCGGAACGCCGGCGCACGAAGACCAAACAGCGCTCGCCCTGGGTCAAGAGCAACAGATTGACCATTGCCGCGTAGAGCTCGTTCGGCCGTACCAGGTGGGCGACGTGCTCGATGTCCGCGTTGGCTTGCCCCAATTGGGTGCCCTCAATGTGCAGCGCATCTTTCTGGAATGTGCGGGCCAGGTGCAGCACCTCGCGCGGGAAGGTGGCGGAGATCATGTGGCTGCTACGGCTCTGTGGCAACGCGTCCACAATGGCATCCAGCTCGTCCTTGAAGCCCATGTCGAGCATCTGATCCGCTTCGTCTAAGATCACATGCGCCACGCGATCCGGTTGGATGGCGGAGCTGCGCAAATGATCCAGAAGCCTCCCTGGTGTGGCCACCACAAGGCGCGGACCGCGCGACAGTGCGCGACGCTCCGCGCGAATGTCCGTGCCGCCCGTGATGCACTCAATGCCGATCTTGGTGGGCATTTCGGCAAACAGCCACGCGAGCTCAGAGCGAACCTGCGCGGCCAATTCGCGGGTGGGGACAATGATCAAGGCCTCGGGGTGCGCGCCAGCAGCCTTGCCGTGGGGTGCAGGCGGGGGCTGCTCGCTTTGCAAGAAATAGTTGGCCAGCACAATGCCCAGGGCCACCGTTTTCCCCGAGCCGGTTTGTGAGGAAATTCGGACGTTCTGTCCCTCAATCGCTGCGTCGACCACCGCGCGCTGCACCTTGGTGAGCGAAGAAAAACCGCGGCGCTGCATTGTCGCAATCAGCGGCGCAGGCACGCCGCTGAAGGCATCGGAATTATCCATGAAGGAGGGGCTTTCGAGGGCTAAAGGGCGCAATCTCTAGCCGCTTCGGCAAGGTCGCACAAGGCGGGCACCGCCAAATTACAGGGAGATCGAGAAATCTCGCAGGTAATGGCAGGTGTAGCCATCGGGATTTTTCTGCAAGTAATGCTGATGGTAGTCCTCGGCGCGGGTGAACGTACCGGCTTCCGTGATTTCGGTGACCACCGGGGCAGGCCACACGCCGCTTTCGTCGACCTTTTGTTTGACCCGCGTGGCGATCTCCCGCTGTGCTTCTGAGGTCACGAAGATCGCGGACCGATACTGCGAGCCAACGTCGTTGCCTTGGCGATTCTTCGTCGTCGGGTCGTGCATGCGAAAGAACCATTTGGCCAGCAAGTCTTGATAGGAAAGTTCTTTGGGGTCGAAGATGATGCGCACCGCCTCCGCGTTGCCGGTGGTGCCGGCGTGAACGTCTTCGTATTTCACGCCGGCTTTGCCGCCTGCGTAGCCCGCTTCGGTAGAAACGACACCCGGGATCTTGCGCAGGATCTCTTCCATCCCCCAGAAGCACCCGCCCGCTAGGATCGCGGTTTCCAATGTTGGTGCGCAGCCGGGCTTGTCTCCGGCCGGTGGATGGAGGCAAGTGTTATTCGCGGAGCTGCTCGCCGCCGGCACGTCATTTGCGGCAACGGGATCCGCAAACAGAGAGAGGTAGTCGCCGTAACCTTGCGCTTGAAGCTCGCTCTTGGGGATGAAACGCAAGGCGGCAGAATTGATGCAGTAGCGCAGGCCAGTGGGAGCGGGGCCATCGTTGAACACGTGGCCCAAGTGCGATTTGCCGCTCTGCGATTGCACTTCGGTGCGCTTCATTCCCAGCGTGTTGTCTTCTAGAGTAACGACGCGGGCGGCATCGACAGGTCGCGTGAAACTGGGCCAACCCGTGCCGGAATTGAATTTGTCGCGCGAGCTGAACAAAGGCTCGCCCGTCGCAACATCCACGTACAAGCCTTGCTCGTGGTTGTCCCAGTACTGGTTGGCGAATGGCGGCTCGGTGTCACCCTTTTGCGTCACGCGGTACTGCAGCGGCGTCAGCTTTTCTTGCAACTGCTCATCGGTTGGCTTCGCGTACGTGCGCGCGGTAGCGGACGAAGAATTGGGCGGGGCAGTGGCGGGTGCCTCAGTCGTTTGGGGTGCTGCCTTGACAGCAGGTGACGGCGCGGGGCTCTTGTTGCAGGCAAGCGAGAACACCAGAGCGAGCACCAGCGTGAGCAGCGCCGTTAGGATTGCTTTCGACTTGGCAGAATTCATGGCTTCAAGGGTACGCGGCCACGACTAAATCGGTTACTCCACCCTTGTCGGCCAAGGAACCAGGAAGTGGCTTGACCGCAGCAAACCTGCCCCACTATTGTACAAAACCAGGGCCCAACTCGAATGAACGCGCGTCGATTCATGCAGAAACGGCGAGCGTTGTCGCTGGTTGCTCTCCTAGCTGGCCTGAATCACTGCGGAAAATCCCCCTCGTCCACGCTCCCAATCCCTGCTGGGGGATCGGCGAATGCGTCCAGTGCACAAGGCGGATCTTCTGGCGCAGCGGCGGTTGCCGCCATTGGGTCGTCGGGCTCAAGCGGTGCGGGTCAAGGCGGTTCGACCGGGCTCGCCGCAGGCGGGGCGGCAGCAGCTGGTGTTGCGGGTTCACCGCCCAGCGCGGGCAACACAAGTGGGGGCGGTGACGCCGCAGGCGGTGCCAGTAACGGCGGTGCAGCAAACGGCGGCGCAGCAAATGGCGGCGCAGCAAATGGCGGCGCCACAGCGGTGGGCGGAAGTGGGCCCTACGGCAGTGACAGCTACAGCGGCACCGTATTCTACGTCACCAATGCGGACGGTAGCTTATACGCAATTGAAGAAGGCACCTGGCAACAATTGGGGATGTGGACCGGGTTGCCCATAACCGACGGCATCCGCGGTATCGATGCCGATCCGGTAGCGGGCGTGATCTATTTCACACACGGTGGTTCAGGGCCGAATTCTAACGGTGCGCCCACACTGACGGGCAGCTTGGGCGCTTGGAACGTTTACACCAACAGCATGGTCTACGACGTCGCGTTGACGCACGGAGTGGATCAGCCGTCTTACGGTGAGGGGGTGGTGTATGTGCCTTCCGGGGAATACACGGACGATCGCAACTGGTACTATTACAAAGCGGCAGACGGC
>DATJEQ010000284.1:0-7555 GCA_035496495.1 Polyangiaceae bacterium | reverse complement strand
GACGCGACTTGGTTTCCCGCGGGACCCTGTTGCTGAGCGGCGATTCAATGGCGGAATTCGTGGGGATCTCGATTCCCATTGCTGGGGACCCAATTCGGGAACCGGGGGAAATGGTTTTTTTGGGGGGGTATCGATTTCGCGCAACCGCGACGGGGAGCGAACCGACCTTGCTCCAAGCCCAGAAAAGCGGCCGCAATTCCGCGACTGCCCCTGGGTGAATCGGTGAATTGGAGAAGGTTAAATAGTTATGGCTCGGCAAACATTGGGACAGAAGGCGTATCGCGCATTGCGGCTCTTGCTTGGGTTGCGCAATCCGGGGGCGGCGCGGGCCATGGTGGCCCACGGGTTTACAGCGGCGGACATGCAGGACGGCTTTCAACGGCTTGCGGCGTTGACGGGCATACGGATGGAATGGCAGAGCCCGATCAGAGATCAGGAAATCGTCGATGCGCTCGATCAATTCGAGAACACGTGGTTTCCGGTGACCCGCGCTACGCTGGAGGCGCGCTACCCGCAGATGAGGCAGGCAATGTTTCGCAATCTGTCGCAATACACCGGGGTCGAAGTCATCATCTCCGTGAGCACCTTCCTCAAACGATTGGAGCAAATGGAGAAAGGTGAGGGCGAATTCGGAAAGACGGGACCACAAGCTCGCGCACTGCTCGCGCAACGCGGGTTGACCGCGCAAATGGTTGCAGAGGCAACGGCGCGCATTGGGGCGCTCGCGCACTTCACACCGGAACCGATCAGTGAAGGGCCTTCCGCGGCGGAGCAAAAGGCGGCGGAAGATCACTTGTGGGCCTGGTACCTGGAGTGGAGCGCCATTGCCCGTGTGGCGATCAAAGACGGTCGTCTGTTGCGCGGTCTGGGTTTCGGGCAGCGCCCCCGAGTCACGCACGTCCTACCTGAGACTCCCCGCACCACCCCAGTTGCGCCAGTCCTCGCGCCCTTGGTTGCGCTGTCCCCAACCAGCGCAACTCCAATGCTGAACGCAGTCAGTCAGTAATTCGGGCGTGCGCGTCAGTAAAGCCGACGGCTACTGCTTGGCTAGGGCCGCGTCACAAGGAACGTTGTCGGAACCGCGTTGTTCATAGCAGCGGAGGTTACAGATCCCTGCGCCTTGGTCGGTGTATTGCAGCAAGTACACGGCGCCGTCTTTCGGCACGTGAGAGGTTTTGGCCGAACATTGTGCGTCGGTGATCTGAACTTGCTTCCACACGTTGCGGTACCTGGTCACTGAGCGGTAACGCGTGACCATGCGTGAACACGAACGGTACGAATTGTAGGTGCCACAGGAATAGGTTTCGCTGTCGGTGTACGGCTCCTGCACTTGGTACGCCTCGCGAACGTACTGATTTTCATAGTGGAAGAAAGTGTTCGACACCTCCCAGCGCGCCGGCTCGGGGCGCACCAAGATCGCATCCGTCCTGGGGGCGCTGACCAACGCGCTGGACGATTTGGCGAGTGCCCTGGTTTCGTTGAGAACCACCGCCTCTTCGAGGCTGGTACCCGCCGGGTGCTCATAGACGCGGCGCAGCTTGATCACCGCGTGCGGTTCGTTTGCGGTCGGTGGCCTGTAGCTCGGCATGCAGCCGGCGATGGATACCAACAAGAATAGGAGCACCGCAGCCCGCAGTGTCCCGGATCGCACTCTAAAAGCCACAGCGGTCATCACATCTTACCCCCACGCCGTCACACTTCTGGATCTCTTCGGCCGCGTGCGCACGCAACACGCAGGCATCCTTCGCTCTCGCGCACTCGTCCATACACTCGATTTGCTCTGCTGATGGTCCGCACGCCGTCGCACAAATGCCAGCCCAGCAAATCCCAACCCAAATGCCAAACCAACAAAGCCCAGACCGGTCAAGCCCAGACCGGCCAAGCCCAGAAGCCCAAAACCCCTCCATGAACGAAGCGGAGAATATCTCAGTTGCTACGCGAAGGCAGCAATATCTGGAAGAACAGCTCTGAGCGTACCCGCCTTCCGCTTAGGATAATTTCACTACCGACGGAGTTGCAGTGCTCTTGACCAAGTTGATCAGTCCCAGGATCACTGTGTATTACACTAGATCCATGATGCATCGGTTCTTTGGCCAATTCGGCCTGTGCTTGCTCACTCTGTCCACCTTTGCCGCGTGCTCGTCAAGCACGGGAACAGGCAATCAAACCGCAGCGGGCGGTTCGACTTCGCTCGGTTCGGCTGGGCTCACCGGAGCCAGCGCAGGCGGATCTACGGGGCTCACGGGCGGTACGGCAGGCACCGCAGCTTCAGTCGGTGGCGCAAGTGGCGGCAGTGCGACCAGCGGTGGCAACAGCACCGGGGGCACACTGAGCGGCGGCGGTTCAACGGGGATCACCGCGGGCGCTGGCGGCCAGTCGACAGCGAACGGGGGAATGAACGGCAACGCCGGAGCAGGCGGCGCTCTGGGCTCGGGTGGGGCTAGTGGCGCAGCGGGAAGCGGAAGCGGCGGGGCCGGAGGTAACGCCGTTGGCGCACTGGACCATTTCAGTTTTTTTGTGACCAGTATGAAAGCAATGCGCCAACTGTCCGGCAGCCAAGACGGTTTTGGTGGTGATTTACGCTACGGCGAAGCCGACGGTTTGACGGGTGCTGACAAGATTTGCACTGAGATCGCGGAGATGTCGATGCCGGGCTCCAGTGCAAAGGTGTGGCACGCGTTTCTCAGTACCGTTGCCGGGCCCGTGAATGCGCGCGATCGCATTGGTCAGGGGCCTTGGTATGATCGCGTCGGTCGCTTGGTGGCCAATGGCCTGGATGATCTTTTGCAGGAGCGACCCGCCAACGCGGATCCGATCATCAGAGATGATCTCCCGAACGAGGATGGCGTTCCCAACAAGCGTCCGGATCCGACTCTGCCCGAGGACGACAATCACCACTTCTTGACCGGTTCCGATACGATGGGGAATCTCTACACCGCAGAGCCGCGCGCAACCTGCGAGGACTGGACATCCAAGAGCACCGACAATGCAACGACGGGCACCGGCGTTGGGCGTCCGCGCATCGGTTTTTCTTTTGTCGCCGGCGGCCGTGTCAATTGGATCTCGGGGCAAACCGAAGGCGGCTGCGGCGCGGGCATCACCGGTATTGGCACGGAAAACGGCGGCTCGAATCCCGCGAATCCCATTGTCGGTTCGGGTGGTGGCTACGGCGGCATTTATTGTTTTGCGCTGTCGCCATGAGCGCTTTGCGCTGTCGCCATGAGCGCCCAGTTACTTCAACTCACGCTGAGCTTCAGCGCACGCAGCGGACTTGGGGCTCACTGCTCGTGGGGCTGGTGGCGGAGTAGCCGTAGAAGAAGGTGACGTACCACGCGTTGTCGACCGCACCGGCGTACGCCGAGGACGTCCAGAACCACACCGCAGGCGTATCAGGAAATGCGGCAACGTCGATGGCTGGATTGTACACCGTTGGATCCACCAGCGTGAGTAACTCTGAGACCTGAGGCAGTCGCCAACCGCCACCCGCGAGCGTGAGCCCAGCGCAGTAGCTCACCGCGTCCGGCTGCGTGTGTGTGCCCGGAGCTATGCCTCGCTGCCAAGTGAGTTGGGTGCGCGTGTCGACCACCGTGCCATTCATCGAATCAATGAGGTAACGGCCGGGCGGTGCGCCCCCAATGCCGGTGGACAGCGTTACCGCGTCCGTGTCTTGCACGCAGCGGGCGTGGCCTGGAAAATCAGCGCCGAGATTGACCGGCGATCCGAGAATGAATTGAACCAGCCAGGCATCGCCGGGCGCGCCGACGTACGCGGAAGACGACCAGAACGGATCCGCGGGTGTGTTCGGGAAGTACGTGGTGTCAATGGCGGGGCTGAACTTGGTGAAATCGACAATGGACTCCAGCTCCGCCTTCGTGGGCAACCGCCACTTCGCGCCCAGGAGCGAGAGCTGAGCGCAATAAGCCTTCGCAGTCGCCTGAGTGAACATGTCCGAGCTGACCGTTTGCTGCCACACAAGCCCACTGCGCGAATCCGTCACCGTGCCATCGCCGTTGTCGCTGAATGCGGCTGGCGAATCCGTCGTCAACCAATCCGCAAATTGGCCCCGACAAGTGTGCCCCACTGCCGGCGCCGCGAGATCCTGACAAGGATAAGCCGGCGCGCAAACTGGCGTGCCCGCCGCACAGGCGTTGAACGGACTCGCATCACCCTCATAGCTGCTCGCGTCCCTATCACCGCCGCCCGCGTCGATACGAGTCGCAGCGGCGTCACCACCGTCAGTTCCCGCGTCGCTGCCGGCATCACTGACGTCTGCGTCGCGGTGTCCCATCGCACCCGAGTCAGCAGACGCGCCGCTAACAGACTCCGCTCGGGGCGCAGCATCGCTGGAGCAACCCAGCAGCACCAACGCTGAGAACCCCGCGGCGATTTTGACGACCATTCGGGTCATGGGCGCACGTTATTACACGACGGCGCACGGCGCGCCCAACCCCGAAGCAATATGCCAAGGATGGAAATTAGGTAGGTTGAGGTGGGTGCATGCAGATGCGGACGCGGCTACCGCGCGCTGGCTGGGCGCGGTATGCTGCGGTCCTTACTTGATATGATCCGCAGTGCGAGACTCATCCTCCCAATGCTGGCGGCGGCGGTGATTGCAGGCGCTTGCGGTGGGCCAGCATTCAGCTCCGCTGGAAGCAGCGCGAACAGTGGCGGCAGTGGCACCAGCATGAGCGCCAGTTCGGGGGGCAGCAACAATCCCAATAATCCCAACAATCCCAACAGTCCTAGCACTGGCGGCACTGGGCAAGGCGGCTCCGGTGCTGGCTTTGCGGGCGCCCTCAACCTGGGAGGCAGGTCGGGTGTCCTCGATTGCACGGTGATGGGAGATTGCGACGACAGTAATCCTTGCACGCTGGATGTCTGCACCAGCGACAACGCCTGCTTGCACGTGCCGGCCGATGGTACCTGCGATTCCGACAACGACGACTGCACCAGTGATGTGTGCGGCGGCGGCTTGTGCACGCACCCCGCCAACGGCACTTGTAACTGTCGGGCAAACGGTGATTGCAATGACAGCAATCCGTGCACTGACGATTCGTGCGGCAATGGCCACTGTCAGTATCAGAACAACACCGCCCCGTGTGCCGACGACGGTAATCCGTGCAGCGATGACCAATGCAGCGCCGGCGCGTGCATGCACAGCAACAACACCGCAACTTGCGCAGACGACAACGACACGTGTACGGACGACGTGTGCGGGGGCGGCTTGTGCACTCATCCGTCCAACGGTCAGTGCGGCTGCACCAGTGCCCAGGATTGCGACGACAGCAATCCATGTACCGACGACAGCTGCGACAACCAAGGCGCCTGCCAGTACGCCAACAACAATAACCCCTGCGGCGATGACGGCAATGCGTGCACCACCGACGCTTGCCATCAAGGCAACTGCGCCCACATGCTTGCGGGGGCTCCGATTCCGGAGAAGATCGCCTGGACAGCGCTGACCTCCGATCTGCCATCGTTGGCAATCCCGGGTTGCCCCGGTGATCCCGACGAGCCCCCCGAACAGGCTATCGACGGCATGCCCGCAACTCGCTGGACCACAGGCAGCGCCCAATCAGGCGACGAGTGGTTTGAAGTCGATTTCGGCGCGGAAGCCACGCTGAACCACGTGAACTTGGATGCCGTCGGAATCGGCGGCGACACTTGCGGTTCGTCGCCCAACGATTTTCCTCGCCACTATCAGATCAGCCTGTCCGACACTTCGGGGGATTATCAAGCACCCGTGCTTGCGGAGGGTGACGGCGTACCGGGCAACAATCTGATCCTGTTGCCCCAACCCGCGACGGGACGCTACCTACGGATTTGGCAAACGGGTTCCACTGTCGCCGACGTGAATGCGAATTGGTGGTCGATCCACGAAATCAGCGTGTCCTGTCAGTAGCTCCCGCAACTCGAGCCCCCAGAAATCAGCTGGACATCAAGCGCAAAAGCTCGCTTCGTAGGTCGCATCCTCGATGGAGCGACACAGTGCCGTCGCACGCAGTGGGTTGTAGCAGTCGAGCATCACAGCAACTTCGTCGGTGGCTTTCACCCCTACACTGTGCTCATACGCGCCGGGGTGTGGGCCATGGGGCATTCCCGCGGGGTGATGCGTGAGGCTGCCGGACTCGACGCCGACGCGCGAGGAAAATTGGCCGCTCACGTAATAAATGACTTCATCCACATCGACCGACGAGTGCGGATAGGGGCAGGTCACGGCACTCTGCGCGAAATCCAACGGCCGCGGCACAAAGCTGCAGATCAACGCGCCGCGGCACTGAAAGGTGCCGTGCACCGTGGGAGGCAGGTGAGTGGCTCCGACGCGGGGTTGGAATTTCGAGATGGGGAAGGCCCACGGGTAAACCGTGCCGTCAAACCCAATGACATCCAATGGAGAATGGCGATGCGTGAAGCCCTGAAATCGATTCGCGCGCTTCACGACCGATTCGCGCAGTCCTTCGTCGTTGGGCCCGACGAATCGCGGACGCTTGAAATCGCGGTGGCAATACGGGGCGTCCATCCGCAATTGGCCGAGTTCGTTGCGCGTCTGTTTCAGTAAGCCGAAATCAGCGCGACACTCGATCGACAGCCAGATTTGCGCAACGCCGGTGGTCAATTCGAACCGATGCAGCACACCCTTCGGAATACACAAATAGTCCCCCGCATCGAAGCTCAAATCCCCGAACGCGCTCCTCAAGACGCCCGCGCCGCTGTGAATGAAATACAGGTCATCGCCATCCGCATTGCTGAAGTAGACTGGGTCTGAGGCAGTGGGTTGCAACAGTGAGATGATCACCTCTTCATTGAGCAGCAGCGGCACGCGAGCGTCGATCGGCGCTAGAGCCGTGGTCGGTCGTGGAAGGGCGCGACCGCAATAATGATGGCGAGCCAGCAGCGCGGGCTGTAGCGCAGCTTCATCGGACCAAACATCAGACCAACCGTGCTTGCATTCCGCAGGCAACAGCTCATGAGGGCGGTGCTCGTGATACAGTATCGTGTACGGACCATCGAAGCCACGTCGTGTTAAGCATTCTTCGTAGCGCAGATTTTGCTGTGCATCGTACAACGCCGTGTGCGGCTTGAGTGCGACTTCACCCGCAGTCAATCGGTCCAGCATCAGCACACCTCATCCATGTTGTGGAAATTCTCGCGCTCAATGCTTTCGAACAGGGCGCGGAAGTTGCCGGCACCAAATCCCTGATCGCCCTTGCGTTGAATCAGCTCAAAAAAGAAAGGCCCGGCTTCCGGCACATGGTACGTTTCGGCCGAATCTTTCAAAAAAATCTGCAGCAGGTATTTCCCTGGGCCAGCGCCGTCGACCAGGATCTGCTGCTCGCGCAGAGTTTCCAGGCTCTCGTCGAGCTTCCCGATGCCCATTTCTTCGAGCCGTCGCGGCAGCGCGTCGTAGTACGTGCTCGGCGTCGGCATGAATTGAATGCCGTTGGCTCGCAAACCACTCACGGCCGCAACCAAGTCGGTGACGCTGAGCGCGATGTGCTGCACGCCGTCGCCGTGGTGCTGTTCGTTGAACAAGTTAATTTGTGAGCTCTTGAAG
>DATJEQ010000283.1:0-4476 GCA_035496495.1 Polyangiaceae bacterium | reverse complement strand
GTTGCTTCGGGTTGGGCCACCGCGGATTCGAGTAGACCCTGATCACGAATACCCGCCTGCCCTCCATGCCGAGCCAATGCTAACTCGTGGAGGTGCAGCACCTCGGAGAGGGTTAGAAACTCGGACACGCTCGTCCGCTATTGAGCCAATTTGCGGAAGGTTTCGTCGTATTTTGAGAAGACTTCTTCAGCGGCCTGCTCAAACTGCTTGCGTCTGGTCTGCGCCGCGCGAACGGGGGCCTTCTCCTTGTCCGGCTTCGAAACGCGAACCGCTGGGCTGCGTTTGGAGGCAAGGGGTTTAGAGGCAAGGGCTGTTGCGGCGCGCCGACTCATGAACTCAGACTAGCACATCGGCGGGCACTCTGCGCCGTCCGGGGAGTTCCTTGTGTTATCAATGATTTAGCAACTTTGAGGTCAAAACTTGCCACTGATCGACAAGAACGTGAGCTTGTCGTTGGTCTCACGCAACCGGCTGACCAGCATGCGCACGACGCTCCACATCACTTCGTAGGCCAGATCCTTATCCATGAAGAGCAAGTCGTCGAAGCCGTCTTTCGGGATGGCAAGCAGGCGGCAGCGTTCATGCACGCGGGCATCCGCACTGCGCGGGGAATCATCCAGCAGCGCCATTTCGCCGAACATCTTGCCGGGGCCGAGCACGGCGAGTGCTTCTTCACCCATACCGGGAACCTCGCGGCTGATGCGCACTTTGCCTTCCAAAATCAGGTACAGCTTGTCGCCCGGATCGCCGTGTTGGAACACCTTGGTTCCGAGCGCGTGCGCTTCTTCGCTGGCCACTTTGGCTACCATGCTCAGCGCCTCTTCCGTCAAGCCGCCGAACAGCTCGACGTTGCGCAGTTGTTCGATGCGTTCGGCGAGAGAGCCCATGTGCACCCGTACATTAGCCCGACCCTGGCGCGCTGCACCAGTTCTCACATTGAGCCCAAATCAGCGCTGAAATTTGATGGTGACAGTTAGCGACTGGGCAATGGGCTTGCCGCTGCGATCCAGCGCGGCGTTATAGGTGTGCTGCAGGGCGTACTGTCGAGCAACCCTGCCGAAGCCAAAGCCTGGGTCATTGATCGCCGTCGCCGACCGGGGGCGTCCGTCTGGCCCCACCTGCACCACAACCGTAACGCGCATGAAGTTGATCTGCTCGACATCGGCCTCTGGAGGGAATGGGGCTTGCCCCCAATCCGTCGAAGTGACCCCCGCACCGCGTGAGAGATCGGGACCGTTGTAAACAGTCGCCGTTGCTTTCGGCCCGGTGCCGCCCACAACGCCGGTGGGCGAAGCGGCGCGATCGTAGACGGCGCTCTTCGAGGTGCCACTGCTGGCGGTGATGCCACCGGCGTAAGTCGCCGCATTGCCGACTACGAACGTGTTGCCGGTGAGATCGACCGGCTCATCCGGATCCGACGCAGCGGCCAACACTTGGCCTGCCTGGGCGGCAGCCGGCGGCGGTGGGGGGGCGCCATTGTGAGGCTGAGCAACCGCCGAGGAAGGTCTATTCGTCGTGGTGCTCTGGGGCCAGGGTTCTGGTGCAGCGACCGTCGGCGCAGGGGGTGGGAGCTCAACCGGCGGGGGCTCGGGGGCTGGGGGCTGCAGGTCGATGTCCACGGTGGCGGTCGCTCGCGCTCGCGTTTCCACAAAGACGCTGCGGGCAAATTGCGCCGCCTGAAATGAACTCATCGCGGCGGGCAACCCCAATGCGCTGTGAAACAAGAGCGCACCCAGGAGGCCGACTGTCGTGCCTGCGGTTCGCTGTCGCGCGCCCAGCCGCAACGCCGCAGAAAAGGACATTCCTTCAAGCGCACCCTGCGGCGGGTGAGCAGGCATGGGCAGTGCTGGGCTCAACGCGCCGATTTTGGGTGAGCTGGGGGGTTGGGCCACCGTGACCTCATGGTGTTCCCGCGGGAGGCTGTGTTCCTGCAGCAGGCTGGGTGGTCACCGGCGTGGGGGCGGCCCCCGCTAAACCCGGGGACACAGCGAAGGCGATCTTCGCGATGCCCGCTTGCTTGAGCAAATCCAAAACGTGGATCACTCGACCGTGCTCCACCTTCTTGTCGGCGCGGATCACGGCGCGCAGATCTTTGGTCTTCTCGTGGGCTTTTCTTGCCAAATCCAAGATGGCTTCGTCACTGGGCACCGCCTGGGAATCCACGCGGGCGTGGCCGTCAATGCTCAATTCGACGCTGAACACCGTTTGCAATTGCTCGCCATTGGCCGCCTTAGGCAGGTCCATGGGCATGCCCTGTGACACGATGATTTTCGCTGTCACCATGAAGATGATCAACAACACCAACGTGACGTCGACCAACGGCGTCACATTGATGCCGCTGATCAGGTCGTCGCCACCGTTGTTGTTCTGAGCCACGGTTATTCTCCTGCGCCCACTGCAGAGTCAACAGCCGCACCCGGCTTGGTTGCAACCAGGTGCGCCATCAGCACCCGAGAGAGCGCCTCGGTGTTGGCCAGCACGGATTTGATGTTGCGCTGAAAAACGTTGTACATCGCCACCGCGGGGATCGCGACGGCAAGGCCTACGGCAGTCGCCACCAGGGCTTCCGCGATTGCGGCCATCACCGCTTGAGGCGCCATGCCTTGGGCAGCTTGTGTCGCCGCCGCGGTGGCATCTTGCTTGCCCAGCTCTTCGAACGCGCGCACTACGCCGATCACCGTGCCGAACAGGCCGATGAACGGCGCGTTGTTGCCCAAGGTGCCCAGGAAAGCCAAACGGCGCTCAAGCTTCATGCGCTGCAGGGCCATCGCGCCTTGCATGGCCTGGTCGGCAGCCGCCGCGCCGCGATCCGCCTCCATCAGCCCGGCGACCACGACGGCGGCCTCAGCACTGGGAGATGCCTCCATGCGCTTCTTCGCACCTTCCACGTCATTCGCGCGCAGCAGGGTGCGCAGCTCGGTCGCGAGCTTGCCCAAGTCGTCGCGCAGCGACATGAAGAACCAGGTGCGTTCCAGCATGATCGCTACCGAGATCACGCTCAGGAACAGCATCACCCACATCACCCAAGCGGCTCCAAAGCTGGTCATCAACTGCTGAAGCCATTCCACCAACTGCATAATTTCCCTCGTCTGCGCTCAATTCTCTGGGGCGCTATTGCTTAGGGCTTCCCGAAGGGGAAGCAAGGCCGTTTGCGATGGCCTTCGGTAGCACAGGTAAGCGCCTCAGCCTACCCCCAGTATGCACGGGGCAGGCCAAGCGTCGCGCGGTGTTTCCAGCTAAATTGGGCCTCCTGCGGGCAGCGCGGCTGCCGCATATGAGCTGGGACGGCAGACAGATTGGCACGCCGGTGGCACAGCCGTGCCTCCGTCGTCACAGCTCGTGCGGCATCATGTCGTGGGGCGAGCGGAATACTTGCTGGGGGGAATAATGGCGCAGCGACGAGACGCGGCGCATGTACACGTCCGCATAAGTCTCGACTTGCAAGCCGAAGCTGCTCAGGCCTTTACCCTCTTTGAGCAGAGAGCCCCAGTACGGGTGAAAGATGTCATCGATCTGTTCATGCAACTCGGCGTGCTCATGGTCGATGGTAAGCATGTCGCCTTTGAGCTTATCCAAGGCCGCTTTGAGGCGCGCCTTTTCCGGATCCGGTCTGCCGTTGTTGGGGGCATTGCGGACGTGACCTTTGAGCTCGGCCTGATAATAGCGCGCCTGATCTTCCAATAAGTCGTAGGTTTCTTCCAACTCGCGTTGGCGGGCCAGTGCGGCGATGCACTGTTCGTGCGCGAACACCTCGGCGTCCAATTCCTGGATGATCATGGCAGTGCGCCAAGAGGAGATCTTTTTCGAACGCAGCATATCACCGTAGATGTGATCCCCCACGTACAGCACGTCAGACCCAGTCACGCCGACCATGCGTTCGAAATCCAGGAGGTTACCCCCTTCGTAGATTGCGCCGCGCTCCAGCCCGCCGCGCACCGGGCGCAATAGATCGCCGACGCGCTCCAACATTTGCCGACCCTCGTGGAACCAATGAGGCTTCTGCGCAGCGGCAATCACCACATCAAAATAATTGCGCCACGAGGGATACTCCGGCAACGCGTGACCTAGCAGATAGGTCATCAGCGTGTCCGTGTAGTGCCAGGGTGAATTCGTGAGCATGAACAGCTTCTTCCCGGCCGAACGGAACTTGTGCAGGGTGGCTGCCAGATGCGGATCCGCGTCGATGTAGCGGGGCAAATTCGCCGTGATACGGGCGTACACTTCGCCGTCGCGGTGCGCTTCATCGATCGAATCGCGCACATCTTGAAAGAGTTTCGCGTAGTCGACGCGGGCCCCGCGTCGCTCCAGCGCGTCAACAATGGCGGCGTAGCTGGTCACTTCGCTCAACGAGAACAGCGTGTCGATCCAATGGTAACGCGAGGTGTGCGGGCGGATCTTCGAGTCATGGTACAGGGCGTCGAGTTCTTCACGCGGCAGCCGTTTCATGCCGTGGTAGCCTTTGTACACGCCTTTGAA
>DATJEQ010000282.1:0-6019 GCA_035496495.1 Polyangiaceae bacterium | reverse complement strand
ACGCCCGATATGAGGCCCCCGGTCATCGAGTACGATCACGGCACAGGGCAGTCTGTCACGGGCGGGTACGTGTACCGCGGCTCTGCAATCCCTGGGTTGGTCGGGCGCTACATCTACGCCGACTACAAATCGAGCAAGTATTGGGCTCTCACCTACAAGGGCGAGATGGGCGGCGCACCGCAGCTGTGCGACGCTTCAGAGCTGACGGATCTGGAAGGGGTACACGGCCCTACAGCGTTCGGCCAGGACGCCGCAGGCGAGCTGTACATCACCACGCTCAACAACGGCATCTACAAGATCGAAGCCGGGCCCTAGCGGCGCGCTGCGACCGTCGCGTGTGGCCCACACCGGTGCGACGCTGTGAATAGCAGCTCACCCGTGATAGTTCAGGTGCGATGCATCCCGAACAGCAGTCCGGCGAGGCCACAGAGCAGGCCAATCCAGCGTCGGCTGATAAAGGGTCGAGCGGTGTAGCGTCGAACGACTCGGTGGTGGCGCCTAACCCATCAGCACACGACTCCGGCGATCCCGACCTGCTGGCCCAGTGGGCCGTACGCGGTCGAGCCTGCGTGATCCACAGTGTCACCTTTGGCTTGTTCTTGCTCGCGCTGCGCGTTGATCGCATCGTGATGCAAGGTCTCACATTAGCTCCAATCGTCTGGTTCCAAGTCCTCAGTGCCGAGCTGTCGCTACTGCTGATCACCGAGGCAACATGGCTACTTACTATCCGCCTAGCGCCGCACCGGCCGCGCTTGTGGGCCGCTGCCTATATTCTGTTCCACGCCCCCATCTACGTGCTGATGATCTCCTGCCAGCGTTTCTACTGGGAGAGTGGCGTTGTACCCAAATGGGAGATGTTGCGCTACGCAGCCAGTGAGTTCTCTAATCTCAAAGAGCTGCTGCTGGTTGGCGTCGATCGACAGCTACTGATTCTGGCATTGAGTGCAGCGGCGTGTTTGGGCGCCTTCCCGCTGACGCTAGCCCGGCTGCGTAAACCCAGGTGGGGTTTTCAGATTGCCATCCCCGGCGCCATGACCGTGGTTGGGGCGATACTGGTAATGATTCCCGACCCCCACGACGCTCCGCTCAGTCGGTTTTGGGGTAACTGGATCACGGATCTCCTCCCCGACACTGTCGTCGAGCAATACATGAATCGCCCCGTCGAAATAAGCACGATGTACGACCCACCTGTGCTCGATCCGACGATGCGTAATCCAGCTGTGCCCACAAACGACCATCCCAATTTCTTGATCATCGCCCTTGAGTCGACCCGCACCGATCTTTTTTCAAGTTACACAGGAAAAGCTTCACTGACTCCGTTCTTCGATGAGTTGGTCGCCAAATCAGTGGTCATTGACAATGCGTACACGACCACTTCGCATACGACGAAAGCGCTCGTTGGGATTTTGTGTGGCATGAAGGCGATCCCGCTGATGCGTGCTTCTGAAACGGAGAGAGGCGGGTTGCCCTTAAAGTGCCTGCCCCACTTGCTGCACGACGCAGGCTATCAGTCCGGATTTTTCCAAGCAGCAGGTCCCTTCGAGGGACGCCCAGGGTTGATCGTTAACATGGGATTTGACCATGGATTCGTCCCTACACCAACGCAGGCGAAAGGCTTCGCCCCGTTGGGCTACCTTGGGTGGGAAGAGCGCGTGATGATGCAACCTGCGCTCAATTGGCAAACAAGGGTGAAGCGTCCATTCCTCGCAACGGTACTCACAGTATCGACGCACCATCCCTACGAATCCGTCACTGGAGGGCACCCTAAGTCGCAGTCTGAAACACGGAATTATTACGAGCGAGCAGCACGCTACGTTGACGACCAATTCCGAATGCTATTTGATCAACTGGAAAAGAAGGGCGTGCTGGATAACACCATCGTCTTCGTCATGGGAGATCATGGTGAAGCGTTTGGTGAGCGCCCTGGGTTTTTCCAGCACGATAGTGTCCCTTACGATGAGGTTGCGCGCGTGCCGATGTTTATCTACGCGCCCAAATTGTTGCGTCCCGAACACATCACCGGCCTGAGACAGCAGACCGACATCTTGCCCACCATCCTTGAACTTGCTCATTTGCCTTGGAAAGGTGTGTTGCCCGGAAAGAGCTTGCTCAGCACACCCGGACACGAGCGAATCATCACCTCTTGCTGGTATCCCGCTTCTTGCCTTGCCATGAGAGAGGGAGACACCTCCTTTGTGTTCCACTTCGGCCACATTCCGCTCGAAGTGTTCGATCTCAAGACAGATCCCGGGCAACTGCACAACATTGCCGCGGACGTTCCGCAGGCAACCCAGGAACGAGCCATAGACTACATGCTGAGTGACGTCGCCAGCGTACAAACATATTACAATACGGCAATCTCCGCGAGACCTAGGCCCTAAGCTGCGCGCTGGGAAATTCGCACTAGTGCAGTAGCAGCGCGACACGCCGATTAGGCTCGTTGCGCAGCGCGGCCCACTCGTCCATCGACCGCGTTGCCCGCGCTATACCTCTCGGGGATGGCCAACCAGCGAGCTGGCACGTCGCATCAGCGACTTGAGTTTGGATCGGAGTGAAGGAGGAGGCGTTGGTGGCCTCCTTACAGGCAGGCGCGTACGCCCCGGCAATGAATAGCCGTCCAGCACGCCACGATTCCCCACCCACAGCGTCAATTGCGCTCAGCGTGCTCGCCTGCTCGGCTTGAGTCCATAGCCCACTTCTCCAGGCTCGAGCGGCAGCAGCGGCGTCCTCAAGCCCCAACCATGCCCACGTGAGATACACAAAAGCCCGCGACGGAGCAGTCAGCTGTTGCTCCAGCTGCTGCACTTCGTCGCGCACCGGTTGTCCCGCTCGCACGCGCAACATGAGCAGTTCAGCTTGCAGGTCTTGCCCGCTCTGTAGAATTAGATCTTCGGCCTCTGGCCCATCACATGGGAAACGCACGCCCGTTTGACCCAGCGGCGGGAAGGGAATGGCTGGGAGCAAGTGGCGACCATGCAGCAGGCAGCTCAGCGCCTGACCATAAGCCTCCAATGATTTAGGTGCTTGTTCCCCCCAGTACTCGTTATTCAAACGAGCCGCCTGCAGGGCATGGGGCAAGCCAGCTGCGAACCCGAGGGCAGAATACCGCTGCGCGGCGCGCAGCTCCAGATCCCGCGCGCTCAGCAGGTGCCCTTGAGATTGCTGTGAGCCGGCGGCGTTTACCAACACGCCGGCTGCTGCATCTGACCGCTGTGCCTCCTTGGTCCACAGCAATGATGGCACGGCAAACTGCCGCACTCGCTGGCAGAGCAAGATGGTCGCTAACACGATCAGGCCTGCGTTCATCAACAAACCCCACCGTCGAGCCCGAGGTAAGCGCGGCTGCAGTCTTGAGCACAACGCGTGGATCGCGTGACCCATTAGCAAGGCAAGGCCGAGGCTCGGCAAATACAAGTAGCGATCGCTCATTCTGGATTCGAGTCCGGTCGGCAAAATGTTCACTACGGGCAGCAGCGGTGCCACAAGCATCACCAGCGCTATGCGGGTGCGAGGAAACTTGACCGCCGTCACGAAAGCCGTGAGTGCCGCAGCCACTCCCAAAATGCCCATCAGCGGATCCGCGGCGAGCACGCCTGGGGCTTCGAAGCCGATCGGACCGCGCAGCAACTGCGGTGTCCAGGGCCAGCACAGGGCCACAGCCGCATGCCCAATCGATTCAAAAACGAGCACCACCCGGTCAAAAAAACCCAACGTCGCGAGCATCTGGTACCCGCCCCCCTCAAGGCCAACCCAACCAACCCGGAAGATCAAAAATGCGAAGACTAACCCGGCAACCAGCCACAGCGACGAATCACGCGCAAGGAGCTTGAGTCGTTCACGAGGCGAGCCCACGCACTGATGCCAACGTTCCAACAAGAAGAGTAACGGAGAAATGACATAAACTTCCTTCGATCCGAGGGCGCCAAGAGTCGCCATCGCCCCGACGCAAAGACGCGAGAGATCGGAACTCGCCTTCGAGTAACGATGAAGCCCCCAAAAAAGCACCACCGCACCCAACACGTCGCCTCGCCCTGAGATCCACGCGACATTCTCCGCCTTAAGGGGCAAGACGGCCCACCAGGCACTGAGCAGCCAAATCTCAAAATGTCCAAGTTGACTCTTGCTGTGACGCAGCAGCCATACCATAACGAGACCCGTGCAAACCGCATGCAACGCGATCTGTACGCTATGGTGAACCGTGGGCTGGAGCGCAGCGTCAACCATCCGTTGCTCAAGATAGAAACTCAACGTGACAAACGGACGCCAAAAACGTGCACCATTCCCCAGCGCTGCGTCATGTAAGCCGAAGGAGTCGGGAAGAAATACCTGCCACCAGTGCTGATTATGTGCCGCCGCTTGAAGCAACGCCGGATCATCCCAGAACGGTGGACCCAAGACAGCGCCCGCAAATCCCAGTACAACCAGGCAACAAAGGCTCGCCCACTGCACTCTCCGATCGAGCAACCACCGACACGCCCCACCAACACGCTGCGCTGGGATCGGCGTGGCTGACACAGAATTCCCTTTTCATTCAGATGGTGAGGAAAGTCAAACTGGCTCGATTGTTGGGCATAGGGCGTCGGTCGGCGGGCGCGCCCCGTTCGCGACGCTTGCTGAGACGGGCCCAAACTGCTCTGGTGAGTCTCGTTGCGTTGAGCGGCTGCGATAGGGCGCTCGCCGTTCACAGCAACGCACACACCGGCGTCGGGGCACCCACTGCGGACGCTGCGCGCACAGATCCGCAGCGGCCCGTCGCTGCCGGCAACGACGCGACCGCGGAAACCACCGATGACGCACGCCCGCCTGCCCTCGCAGACGCAGATCCACCGCTGAGCGACGCCAATGGCCGCGACGGCTCAGCACGCCGCGATGCCTCGGACGCGCAAGGAATCACGGTGACGCGTTGTGGTTTACCCGTTGCGAACGAGCACCCCGGCAACCGCTGTTACAACAGCCCCCCTCCGTCGCTCAAAGTGGAGCGCCTTGTGGCCGTCAGTGCCATAGAAGCACCGGTGTTGCTGCTTGCTGCACCTGGTGATGCAGCGCGACTATTTGTTGTCTCTCGCGCCGGTGGTGTCTGGATCATTCAAAACGGAGCTTTGCTGCCCGAACCGTTCTTGGATCTGACAGATACCGTCAGTGCCAACAGTGGGGGAGCGGAATACGGCTTACTCGGGATGGCGTTTGATCCTGATTTTGCGAGCAATGGCAAAGTCTGGGTGCACTACAACATTGACGCACAACCGCTGCAGTCGGTGACGGCCTCGGTGTTGGTTTCGCAGGGTGACCCGAATCAGGCTGATAAGAGCAGTCTCACTCCGCTATTCGCCGTAAATCAGCCGTACACAAATCACAACGGTGGCATGATCAGCTTCGGCACCGACGGGTGCTTGTACGTAGGCTTCGGCGACGGGGGCAGTCAAAATGATCCGCACGGTAACGGACAGAACAACGCCGAACCGATGGGGTCGATCCTGAGAGTCGATCCAGCTACCGGACTGGCTGCGCCGGGCAACCCGGGTTACATGGATGCGCGCATTTGGGTTTACGGTCTGCGCAACCCCTGGCGCTTCACTTTCGACGACCAAACGGGCGACATGTACATCGGTGACGTGGGGCAGGTCTCCTGGGAGGAATGCGACGTGGCGCCCGCCGGCATCGGCGATCTCAACTACGGCTGGGACATCATGGAAGGCACTCACGGTCACGAGAACTACAACGGCGACCCGACCGGACTACGGCTACCGGCCAAGGAGTACCCGCATGGCAGCGCTGCAGGAAAGGGTCACTCGGTCATCGGTGGTCGAGTCTACCGAGGCACTCATATTCCCAACATGGCTGGTCGCTACCTGTACGCAGATTACGACAACAGCCATTATTGGGTGTTCACCTACAAGGGCGAGACGGCCGGCAACCCCAGCATCTGCGACGACTACGACATCAGTGCGGATTTGAGCGGTGCCCAAGGCCCCACCGCCATCGGGGAAGACGCTGCAGGCGAACTGTACATCACGACACT
>DATJEQ010000281.1:0-2329 GCA_035496495.1 Polyangiaceae bacterium | reverse complement strand
ATCTGCGTTTGCTAAGGGCCCAATGGATGAAACCGAGTTCGAAGGCACGCTCGTATTGGAGAAGCTTGCCGAGATTGATCGCTTGGACGATTTTTTCGAAGCCATCGACGCAGACGACTTCACGCGCGTCAAGTCCCTCATGAAGGCCGCCGGCGTCGACGTCGACACCGTTGCCACAGTGCTAAGGAAAATGCGCGACGCGGATGGGGAGCATTAGACGGATGGGCTGGACGCGGGGGGCGCCTGGCTTGGCGCGAGGCAGGGGCACACGCGCGGCATCAGGGCCGAAAAATCGTATGCTATACGGTATTTGCGCGCGTGGTTCTTTCCTAGGAGTGAGCACTGAAAACGGATGAGACCCCAGAGCGGTCAGAAATGGAGCCTGACCTCAGCGCCACACTGATTGCAGATCGCTATCAAGTGATCGAACGCATCGGGCACGGTGGCATGGGGAGCGTTTACCGTGCGCTGCATGTGCACATGAAGCGGATGGTGGCGTTGAAGGTGCTACACCGCGATCTGACCAGGCAACCTGAAGCCGTGGCTCGCTTCGAGCGCGAAGCGATTGCGGCCGGGCAGATCGATCACCCCAATGTCGCGAAAGCGACGGATTTCGGGCGCTTGCCTGATGGATCCTGCTACTTGGTTCTGGAGTACGTCGAGGGGAAGACGCTGACGCAGTGGCTCGACCAACGCACTGTGACGGTCGAGGAAGCACTGAGCATCGCCAAGCAGGTGTGCGAGGCGCTCTCTGCCGCGCACGCGGCAGGCATTGTCCACCGCGATCTCAAACCTGATAACGTCATGCTGGTAGAGCGCCCGGGTGACGAACTACTCGTGAAGGTGCTCGATTTTGGCATCGCAAAGCTGGGCACGATTGCGGAAGAGGGCAGTCGCGTCCCATTGACACGGATGGGGAGCATCTTCGGTACGCCGGAGTACATGGCGCCGGAGCAGGCCGCTGGGCAAGTGGTCGATCGCCGCGCAGATCTCTATGCGTTGGGTGTGCTCTTGTACCGCATGCTCGCGGGGCATGAGCCGTTCACTGACACCGATGTGAGCCGGATTCTGATGAAACAGGTCACGCAAGCCGCTCCGGCTCTGCCTCAGGCGCTCAGCTCGGAAGTGAAAGAATTGGTAGCGGACTTGCTGCGCAAGGATCCGAATGAGCGTTTGCAAACGGCGGATGAGGCCTACGCACGCCTCGTGTACTGCTTGTTGCGGCAGGCAACGGCCCCACGGGCGACATTGCTCTCGACAGTTCGGGCGCGGGCGGAACTTGTGCAACTCAAGGGCCTACGGCGCTCGCTGGGGCGGGCGTATCCTTTAATCGCGGACGCTGGGCATGTCCTTCAACGCATTACCTCACACCTGGATCACGGTGCGTTGGGGAAAACGCTGAGGGTGCGCGGGCGAGAGGTTCGATATTGGCAATTGCTGTGCATCGGTCTCTTCAGCTTTGCGGCGCTGGGCCTTGTCATTTCGGCGAGATCAAAAAGAGGTTCTGACCCGACGGGCGAGCGCACGCCGCCACCCGTCAGGACGGCGCTGCCCGTAGCGCAGCAGCGCCAAGAAACGAACTCTGCGGTTACTTCCAACATGGTGGCGGCGCTCGAGCAGCGCCCGGCGAGCGAACGCAGTGCGGAAGATTGGCTGGCACTGGCTCAGGGGCGTGTTGCGTTGAGCCGTTACAGTGGGGCCATCGAAGCTTACCAAGAAGCGGTATTGAAACAGCCACAGCTGGCACAAAATCCAATGATTGCCCACGACACCTGGATCGCCACGCAGCGGCCCGACGTCGCCGATCAGGCGTTGCGGTTTGCCGCCAGGCTGCTTGGGCCCCGCGGCGCGGATTTGCTGTACAAAGTCTGGGTAGATTTGAGCAAGGCCGTCACACCCACCACCGCTTTGGCAAGGGAGTTGCTCTACAGCGCAAGCGTCAAAGCGCAGGCTTCACCCGCGCTTCTCACGGCGATGGAGCTGCGGGAAGCAAGAGACTGTGACGACTATGCGCGGCAGCTGCCAAAGGTGATGCTGCACGGAGACGCGCGCTGCGCCCGAGTGCTGCAACGTGTGCAATCGCAGTTGCAGTGTGACCCGCTCACCGGACGCCTCGAAGCCGCAATCACCGCACTCAAGGAACGCCCAGAGCCCAGCTTCTAAGGTCCGGATCGACGCCAAGCGTCACGCGGCTTCCTTCACTGAATGCTCCAATACATTGATCTTATCTGTGTGGTAGCTCCCAGCTATCAGTCAAACCCACCCTGCTATCCACAGAGCAAGACCTTGGGGCGGGTACTAAGGCCCGGCTTCGATCGTGTAGATGCCG
>DATJEQ010000280.1:0-10116 GCA_035496495.1 Polyangiaceae bacterium | reverse complement strand
ATATCCAGGACCTGAACGTAAGCATCTATGGCGCGCGACGGATCGCGCAATTGCACTCGCTCCATTTGTGCGATGGCGTGCTGCAGCCTGAGCCGCTCAGCGGGGTCGTATTTCTGATCCAAGATCTTGGTGTACAGATCGACGCGGCCGCGGTGGCGTCCAAGCCGCTCCAGGATCTTGTCGACCAGCGCAAAGAGCTCGGCGTTGTCTGGCTCAAAATCCAAAGCGCGTTCTAGGAAACCCAGTGCGCGCTCTTCCTGCCCTTGCTCAGCCAAAAGCTCACCCGTGCGGCGCGCCAGGCCAGCGGTCACACCATCAGAGATGGTCGCGTCAGTAAGCTCCTTCGCGTAGATCTCTGCCAAACGGACCTTTGCGTCCGCCACCTTGGCCAGGCGCTCGAGCTCCATGATCACCGATTCGTCACGGGCATCATCTTGGAAAAGCACGGCGATCGTTTCCAGCGCAGCGCCAAAATTTTCTTTTTGCTCTTCGTACAACTTGGCCAGCTGCAAGAGCAGTCGGCGCTTCTCCAATGGATCGTTCACGGTTTCGAGGCGAACGGAGAGCACTTCCAGCACGCGATCGTAGTTCGCCGCGGCCAAATAGATGGGCTCCAACAAGGCCGCAGCGCGCCCACGGTGCTCGGCTTCCAGATCACTCTGGGTCATCACCTTGGCAAGGAATGCCGTGCCTTCAGCGAAATGTGGTGAAACTTCCAGCGCGGCTTCCACCTCGTCCAAGGCGCGGGCCATGTCGCCCAACTTGCCGGCCAGGATTTCCGCCATGCGAATGCGGTGGTGCGCGGCGCGGCCGGGATCCACGTCGACTTCGCGTTCGATCAAGCTGACTAGGTCGGAATAGCGCTCTTGCGCACGGTACAGGCCTTCCAGAGCCTGCAACGCTTGCGGATCCATCCGCTCGGAAATGATGGCCTCGTAGGCTTCGGTGGCGTCCGCAGCTTGCCCCAGCTGGGTGCCCAACAACCGGGCTTTCTGGAACAGCAGCTGCTGGCGTTCTTCATCCGTTGTAGCCAGCTCAATACGCCGCTCAAGCACGCGCAGCACCTCTGACCACTGCCCGGCCTTTTGGTAGATGCCGTCGAGCGCGAGCAGCGGCTCTGCACGTGAAGGATCTTGCTGGGTGGCTTGCTCAAAGTAATCGCGAGCGAGCTCAGCCTGCCCCAGCTCATCTTGCGCCAAGCGAGCAATCTTGAGCAGTACCTCGTATTTCAAATCGCCATCGAAGATTCGATCGACGATTTCGCGCAACAATGCCACTTGCGCGGTACGTTCACCGGCAGCAGCCGAAAGCCGATCCAGATCTGCAAGCCAGCCAGTCAGATCGACGTGCCCGGCACCCTCTGTGATCGCCTGGCGCGCCAAGGTGAAAGCACGGCGCACATCGCGCAGCTCAACTTCTGCAACTTTCACCGCCAGCTGCAACACTTCGACCTTGTCGATGGCATCTTCCGAGGCTGCGACCTGCACCTCCAAGGTGCTGAGCAGGTGCGCGTGGTCGTGCTCGGCCTCGTACAGACCACGCAACACGATGGCCACCTCACGCCGGATGCCAGCGTCTTCTGTCTGCAGCAGCTGCTGCAACGCCGCGCGAATGGGGGCGTACCGGCTATCCAACGCAAGGCCTTCGCGGTAAGCGTCGAGCGCCGCTTCAGCAGCGGCCAATTTGCCGGCCCGCACGTCGCCCAACTTGCGCCACAGCTCGAGCCGCGCCTGATCCGACGGCGCGACCTCCACGTGAGCGAGGTAACTCTCTGCCAAATCCTGCCAGCGCTGGGCGGCTTGGTAGAGATGCTCCAGCGCGTTGCGCGCCGGGTCGCTGTTGCCCTCTTGCTCCAGGATCGTTGCCCAGGCGGCAATCGCACCTTCGAGATCGCCGATCTTGTCGGACAGCACTTGGGCCAACCGCACCAGCAGCGTGTGCTGTTCGCCCGCGTCGGTCGATTGCTCGTGACGCTGCCTCAAGATGGGCACCAGCTCTGCCCAACGCCCGGTCGTCTCGTACAAACGGTCGAGTGAACCGAGCGCCTGCGCATCGCCGGGATTCGTTTCCAAACGCTCATGCCACACGGCAATGGCTTGTTCGATCTTGGCCAGCCGCGTTTCGAACAAATTCGCCAAGCGCGCCTGCAGCTGCCCCTTCGCGTCGTCGGAAAACTCCAGATCGATCTGCGAGCGCAACGCTTGCGCGAGCTTCGCGTCTTTGCCCAGTTGGGTGTAAATGCGATCGAGCGACCGCGCCGCGCTCAACGCGGCGTCCGGGGCATGCTCTCGCAGTGACAACACACGAGCATAGAGTGTTTCTGCGCGATCGAGATCCTGCAAACGCCCTTCACACAACTCGGCCGCCTTGAGCAGGATCTCCGCCTTCGCGTCCGGCGGCTCCACCGCGTGCTCCGCCTGAGTCAACACTTCGACCAGCTGTGAGAAGTTCTGCAAGCGACCGGCGATCTCCTCCAGCCGACCGCGGGCTGCGAAATCCAGCGGCTCCAAAGGCACCAACTGCGCCAGCGCTGCAAATGCAGCCGCATCTTCGTGCAAGCGGTCGTCTCGCAGCGCGGCCACGCGTCGCAACATCTCTTTGTAGCGGTCAGTGAGATCGGCGTCGGCATTGACCTTGCCCGCGCCCTGTTCTTTGAGCAGCCCCAGCTGCACATCCAGCACGCGCGCCAGCTCGCGGGGCTCGTCGCGTGACTCATAAACGCGTTCGAGCAGTGTCGCGGCCTGCTGTTTCAAGCTGCCCAATTGCATCAACCGTTCTGCCAAATCGCGAGCACCGGCGTCGCCCGCATCGCGATCCAAAACCGCCTCAACGTGACCAATGGCATCCGCCGGGCGGTGCAGTTTTTCAATCAACAAGCCGGCCAGGCGCGTCATCAGCGCATTCTGTTCGCTGTCGCCGACCTCCGAAATGCGACGCTCCAGCAAGCCCGCCAGCTGCTCATTCTTGCCCAGGCGAACGTACAAGCGGTCCAACGCGTTGCTGGCCACTTCGTTAGCCGGATCCATCGTGTGGATGCGCTCGTAATAGCGGATGGCCGCTGGCAGATCTTCCGTGATTTCCTCGCACAAGAGTGCCACTTCCAGCAGCAACTCGACCTGCACCACGGGCAGTTCTTCATGGGCGATCACCACTTCGTACAGCTCGCCCAATTCGCCCCAGCGCTCCTCAGCCGTGAGGACATGCTTGAGTTGGGCAAAAGCGCTGTTGTTGCCTGGGTCGCGCTTGAGAATGCGCTCCAAATACGGCACTGCGCCGGCTGGATCGCCCAATTTTTCCAAATGCAATTGGGCAGCGCGCTCGCAAATATCGAATTCGAATTCAGTACCTTGAACGCGAGTCAGCGTCTCACGCAGGGCCTCTGCTAATTCCGCGGCGCGCTCGGCGCGTGCTGCCAGATCTTGTGCTCTGTCCCACAATTCGACGCGTTCAGGAAATTCGCGTACCGCGCGCAACAGCGTGTCAAAGCTGGCGTTCACGGAGTCGAGCTTATGCTCTTGGATCTCGGCCAAGCGCGTCATCAATGAGAAGCGTTCGTCCGGATCTTTCGCCGCGCTCAACATCGCTTGCAGCGCTTCCACTTCGTGGCGCGCGTCGCCGACCTCAGCGTACTCTTTAGCTAACACCTGGGCTGCACGCTCGCGCGTCGCTTCCACCTTCACCAATCGCTCCAACAGGGCGATTGCACGCGAATCATGCGAACCGTGAGCGAGCGCCTCCATCGCATGGTGAAGGGCCTTGGAGGGCTTGTTCAGTTGATCGAGGTACAGTTGAGCCAGCTGCACCTCGATCTCCGACAGCTCCAGCCCGCCCAGGCTGTCCAGCGCCCGCTCAAGCACTGCGGCCAGATCGTCGAATGCACCGGACACCAGCAGCAAGCGCGAAAGCGAACGCAGCGCGGCGATCTGCCCCGGATTGATCTCCAAGAGGCGGCGGTACAAGAGCGCGGCCTGCTGGCCCTCTTTGAATACCTCTTCTTCGAGCTGGGCCCACTCGCTGAGCAGTCGCACCTTCTCGTCGTCGCCGGCTTGGTCGACCTTTTGCTCCAAGAGCCAACGCAAGTCGTCGCGTTTGCCCTCGCGACGCAGGAGCACTTCCAGCTTGGATGCGGCCTCAATGTCGGATGGGTTGCGCTGCACCACCGATTTCAGCAATTCAATCGCGCGATCCGCTTGCTGCAAATGCGCGTCGCACACCTGGGCCAGCCGCAGCGCGATCTCGTGCGTCGCGCCGTCAACCGGCGTTGCGACCGCTTCGTATTCCCCACTGCCCTGCTTGCCCTTCTTCTTCTTCTTTTTGCCCTGACGGCGGCGGGCCTCGGCCGAATCGCTGCTGGCTTGTTCGGCTTGCAGTTGGCTCAACCGCTGCGTCAGCGCCTCGGCAAGAATGTCCCAACGCCCCGCAGCAGCGGCGGCCTTTTCCAGCAGAGCGAGCCCTTGCGTATCGTCGGGTAGCACTTCAAACGCGCGCCGCGCGTAGGTCAGGCTACCCAAGCGATCGCCCAGGTTGGCCGACGAGATCTGCGCCATCTTCGTCAGGTATTCGAACTTCTCGTAGGCATCGTTCGAAGCTGAAACCAGGATGTCGTAGAGCGCGGGCAAGCGTGCCCACTTGTCGTCCTGCTCGTAGATGGGAATGAGTTCGTTTGCCGCACGCGTATCTTGCGGGTCTGCCGCCAAGATGCGCTCGTATGATCGGAACGCGCGCGTGGGTTGGCCCAAGCTCTCAGAGTAGACTCGCGCGGCCCGATAACTCAGATCGATTTTGATTTTGACGTCATCGGTCTTTTCCGCCGCGTGCCCCAACACCTCAGCTAAGCCATCGAAATCATTTTGCGAAGCATACAGCTGCTCCAGCGCGTCGAAATCCTGGCTCGCCAAATAGGCTTCGCGCAGGTAGCGCAGCGCGCGACTGTGCCCCGGCTGCAGATCCACCACGCGGCGCCACACTTCGAGCGCCTTTCCCTGATCCGCCAGTTGATCGGCGTAGACCCCTCCCAATTTCTGCAGCAGCGCAATTTGCGCTTCCGCACCCGGAGTGGCGTCAATGCGCTTCTCCAGCGCTTCAACCAGAGCAGGCCAATCTTTGGCGCGCTCCGCTTGCTTCTCCAGCGCTTCAACGACCTCGCTCTGCGCCGCATCCAGCGCCACGATTTCTCGATACAGCTGCATCGCCTCTTGCGGCTTGGAAAGACGCTCCGCACACAAGGAAGCCATCTGCCGCAGCAGACTTACCCGCTCGGGCACCGGCAGCTCCTCTAAAGGCTGACTTGCGAGCAGATCATACAATTGCTGCCAAGATCGACGCTTGGTGTACAGCTCCGTCAGCTGCTCGCGCGCTTCTTGATCTCTCGGCTCAAGCGCGAGCAGTGCCTCATAGGCAGCGGTGGCATTCTGCACGTTGGAGAATTGTTCCATCCAGCGTCGCGCCATGGCGCGCAGCAGCGTGGCCTTCTCTTGGGCATCCGGTGTTACCTCGACCAGCTTTTGCTGGCTGCCTAAGAGCTCGCGCCAACGCGCGAGCCGTTCGTACACGGCACACAGATCGCGATGCACCGCAGGATCATCCGGATCGAGCGCGGCAATCTGAGTGAGTACGCTAGCCAAAGCGGGGTCGCCCGGCAAATGCTGACGATAGATTGCGGCCACTTCTTTCAGCACCGAAAGCCGTTGCGACTGATCTTCCGCCGGTGTGCGCTCGAACTGCTGGCGCAGCAACTCAACCAACGCGTTGTAGCTCCCGGCTTCTTTGTAAAGTGCCTTGAGCTTCGTGCGCACCTCGACGTTGCTCGGATCTTGGCGCAGCTGCGCCTTGTAGTGCTCCACCGTGTGCTGGGCGCCCTGCTCCTTCGTCTGCAGCGCAGCGAGATCAGCGACAACTTGGTCCTTCTCTGGCCCGTTCGGCAGCGTGCGCTCTGCTTTCTGCAGCACGGCGGTCAGGCGCGTGCCATCCCCAATTTTCAACAGGTATTCGCGGAAGAATTCCAACATGGCCGCGTTCGCGGGGTCGATCTTCCGTACCCGCTCGAACCAGGGATCCGCTGCAGCCGGCTGGTTCAACTTACGCGAATAAAGCAGCGCGATTTGCAGCATGTCGCCCAAGCGCTCGGGGCCATCTTCGCTTTCGCTGGCCAAGCGTCGCTCGTAAACACGCACCAATTCTTGCCAAGCACCCTGTTGCGAGTGGTGCTCGGTTAGGAAGCTGGAGGCCTCGTCGTTGGTGGGCTCTGTTTCCAACAATTGCTGGTACGCGGAAGCAGCTCGAGCTCGATCGACGATGCGGTACAGGCAGATGCGCGCAAGCTTCAATCCAGCAACGCGACGTGTCTCCTTTGACTTGGACCTAGCAACCACGTCTTCCAACACGGAGGCGAGCGCGGCCCAGCCCTCGGTCCGACGCACGAGGTACTCGATCATCTCGCTGGCGCTCAGGTTGTCCGGATCGAGACGACAGGCCTCTGTCAGACGCGCCTCCACGAGATCGACATCCACGTGATCGCCGCCACAACGGATCTGCATCTCGGCGCCGCGCATCAGCATCGCGCTCTTGTAGGCGTCGTCGGGCGCGTTCTCCGCTTCGCTCAAATACTGGGCGGCGCGCTGTTGCCAATGCTCCTTGCGTTCTTCGATGTCCGACAGAGCGCTGCGCGCTCCGGGATCTTTGCGATTGGCTTGCAACACCATGCCAAAGGCCGTGGCTGCCTCGTTATCGTCGTACAGGTGCTGCAGCTGCGCGTTGCCGTACTCCCGCCACAACTCCGTCAGTGCAGGAGAACTCGGGGTTGCCGCGAGCTCCAGAGCGGCGAGCCGCGCACACGCCCACCATTCGTGCCGCGCTGCGTGCACCGCCTTAGCGGCGGTAAACAATTCATGAATTTGTGCGAGGTGCTTACCAGCCAGCTTCTCGACACCCGCCTCCAGCGCTTGCCATGCCTCTGCGTTGTCGGAGTCCTGCTGCAGCTGCCCCAGCGCCGTGCGGATTGTATCCATTCCTCACCCGTCGTTGATGCAAACCCAATTTGCCGCGCGTTGCCTGCGACCAATGGAGACTACGCCGCGATGGATCTTGTTACAAGCCTTGTAAGCTAGCGATTCTCTAAGGGCTTCTGCGCATTTGGTGACGGATTGCTGAGCCCGCCTTGCAGCGCATTGAGCTGCGCTCGAACGACCCGTGGATCGGCCCCCAAGGCCTGTGCAGCGGCAAGCGCCCGGCGCGCTTCCTCAGCACGCCCCAACTGGATTAACATCCATGAACGCCCCAGCTGAACCGAGGCAAGATGAGGGCGCAAGGCTGCGATCGCATCGTAGTGCTGCAGCGCTTGCGCGTACTTGCCCTGCAGCGCAGCAACACTGGCCAAACCCAAGTGATTCTCAGCACTCGCCGGATCCGCTACCAATCCACTTTCATAGGCTCTTTGAGCCTGATCGAGGTTACCGCGGGTTAGCTCCACCACCCCGAGTGCGTGCCACACGTCGGCCGCGCGACTGTCACGGCGCAGAGCTTCAGTAAGACGGTCCGCCGCCCAACCCATTTCGCCCCAGTGCGCGGCTCTCATTCCTCCGACCCGCGGCCCAGCCGGATCGCGTGGTGCTACAGCAGCGGCTTTGTCGTACATCTGCAGCGCTTCGTCGTAGCGGTGCGTCAGCTCCAGCGCGTAGCCCAATTCGAGCCACGGCACCGGGCTTTGATCGCCCAATGTGCGCGCCAGATCGACCGCGTCGGCTTGTGCCGCCTGCAGATTGCCCCCTTGCGCGTGGATCCGAAGCAGCAAGCGCCGCTCACTGATAGCGCTCGGGTGGCGCTGTAGGTAACCTTGCAGCAACGCAATGGCTTTGCCGTCTTCTCCAGCGCGCGAGAGCATCACCGCATCTTGCACCACGGATTGCTCGGCGCAGGCGATCAGCCCCGGTGCCACAAACAAAACCGGCGCCACAATCAGAAGCAGCGCGACGGCCTGTGCCCTGTTCACGCTCATGATTGCGGCTTGTACCACCGCCTGCAACGAATCGCGCACTCAAAAGCCGTACACGCCGTTCGGTGTGGCCTCGGTTGCTCAAGTGCCCAGCGCGGCACCCAGTGCAAAGCCAACGCCCAGCGAATTTGTTCCGGAGAAGGCATTGCTCGCGCCCGTGGGTGCCAAAGATTGGACGCCCTTCGGCGTAGCGCTGAAAGCCTCCGAGCACCTGGTCTTTGAGCAAGCGCTGCAAGGAGATTTCAACGCCGATTCAGCTCCCGACGTGGTTGCGTGGCTCACCGATGATCCTACCGCCAAGGCCGACACGCCTACGGCCAGCGTGGGCGAACTGTGGCTGTACCCATCGGGCGCCGCGCCGGTGCGCTTGCTGTCGCAACCCGGCTTTCTTCCCGCAACGCCGAGTTGCAAGCAATCCGCAACACTCAGTCGCACCGGGCCGCAAACGGTGACGCTACAGAACAAATCCAGCTGCGACCCGCCGCCCCTGGGGCACCTACCGACGCAGGCAATCAGTGTGGTAGCGCCGGGCCGAGAAACTCCCTTGGTGCTCACGCTGCGCGTTGCAACATTGCCGCAAGTGCAAGCTGCTGATGCGGCCAACGAAATCACTTTTGACGTCTCCACGCTGGATCGCGACAACGACGGCCGCGATGACGTGGAGCTGACGGCTCGCATCGGCGATAAACCCGCCGTGGGCGCGGGCGCGGGCAACGATACCGGCGAGGCTGAAGTGCGATTCGTGTGGCTCGATCGCAAAGCGGGGCTTTCTCGCGACACCACTTTCCCGGCCAAAGATTTCAACGACATTGGGTCGATTGAAGTGGTGCGCGCGCCAGGGAAAACCACGCGGCAAAAGACTTTGACCCGCATCAACGCGGTGCGTTCGCTGATCGCGGCGGTGTGCGCGGAGAGCAAGAGCCCACTCTTGGAAGACAGTGACAACAATCCGTTGCCCTGCAATCTCACCCCGCAAATCATAAGTTTCTTTGCCACGGCAGAGCTCCGGGCGCAGCTGGCCGGACGCAATTACGGCGACGCGCTGAATGCTTTGCTGCGTGCCGATTGGTACGGCGGTGCGCTGCAGCCCGACGCAAAGACCACGTTGGAAACGGATTTTGAGAAAACGGTGCCGCTGAAGCCCATCCATTCCATCGCGGTTGCAGAAGCTATTCCCACTGGGGCAAGCAGTATTCCTCGTTTCAGCCCCCTGTCGTTCTCGCCCGAAGGCCTGCTGATCCAAAATTCCGATGGCATCACTCGAATGGATCTCCAGACGTTCCAAGAGTCCGACGTTTCCGATGAAGTGGATCGCTGGCCTCTCACCGTGATTTCGCCCAGTGGGCAACGCTTGGTCGGCGTGGCGTATCCATGCGATCGACCCACGCTCGCCTTGCTGATCTCCGAAGACTCGGGCGCTGCCGCTGCCCCGATCAACACGACGCTGCTCGCCCCACGCCCCGGCATGTGCAGCGGTGCGCGCGCCGTGTTCGACGAATTGCCGCTGCGCCCGGTGAGCTGGAACGCGCTGGGCCTGCGAGTTTTCCTAGGTGGCAATGAGCTGGGTGCGGATGCAGCGACAAATACCGCGCTCGCGATTGGTCAGCCCAAATCGACACCTCCCGGCTCGGCGCGCAGCGAGAACGGCAGCAGGGCCGTGATCGCGACTTCGCTCGGGCTGCTGGTACTCAATCCCAGCGGCGCAGAATTGTGGCGCGACGGCGATATCCCCAGCAAACGCTTGAGCGAATGTGTGATCGACGATGGAGCGAAATACGTCGCCTGCCTGGATAAGGGCAAAGCGCGCGTCTTCGCTGCGGGTGAAAAGCCGCCGGCCGAAAAAACAAAAGCGCCGCCGGGCGGCGACCTTCACCAACGCTGATGAACGAGCGGACGCACCTTCTCGTTGTAGATCGCCAGGATGCGCTGCATTGCCTCAGGGGCAAGCGCGGGTAACTCCGCGGCGCTGGCGTTGCTGGTCACTTGATCCGGCCTTTTGGCCCCAGGGATCGCGCAGGTCACCGCGTCGTTCATCAGGATCCAACGCAGCGCCCAGGGTGCCATGGCAACCCCCTTGGGGATCAACGGGCGAAGTTCTTCAACCAGCTGGAGCCCCAACTCATAGG
>DATJEQ010000279.1:0-3467 GCA_035496495.1 Polyangiaceae bacterium | reverse complement strand
GAGTTGTGGCCCAAAGCCCCAGCACTTGACTGATCCGTTGTCGAGGATGGCACAAGTCGCATAGTGACCCGCCACGACGGAAGTCACGGTGCGCCCGGTTCCCAGGTCCACAAAAGGTAAATCGTCCCCCATTCCGGTGAGCAACCAGCGATTTTCTTGATCCCCATAACCGAGTTGGCCGTACAGATTGGTGCCCCAACACTTGACGTTGTGATCGTCGAGCAACGCGCACGAATGGAATGTGCCGGAAGTGATGGCGAGCGCGCGGTAAGGAACCTTGTGCCCACCCGCACCGTCAGCGTCCTGTGCCGCTCGAGCGCCGGCATCGGTGCGGGGAGCGCCACCATCGATTTCTCCCGTTGTTCCGCTGCTCGCAGCGTCCGTTGTTACGGTGCCTGCTGAGCCGGTGGTTCCGCCGCCTCCGCTGTCGCCAGCAATCGACCCAGACAACGATCCTCCAGCGCCGCTCTGAGGAGTCGACGCCGCGGCGGAGGAACTTCCGCCAGTCTCATTGGACATCGCATGTGGCCCTTTGCCGCTGCACGCGACAAGGCCCGGCGCCAGACAACCAGCACCCAGACAAAGAGCCCAAATCCGGCAGCGGCGGATCATTTGGATGCGGACCTTTTCACAATCTGTGAGTGGCCGCGAGAGGGCGCTGATGCTTCGCGTTAATGAGGACTGCGACTTGCGCATAAGGTGGAATTATTGACTAGCAGGTAAAATCGACCCAGCAGCCGGGGAGAACATTGCCTGCGCCTCGTTTCAGTGCTCAACTTCCTGCGCCAAGTACTCGAACGCATGCCCTTTATTGCGCTTCGGTTCGGGACAGCGGGGAACCTCCATGAGCAATCTGACCTGGTCGAAACGACGCCTTCAACTTCCATTCTCTTTCCTGCTTATGGGCGCAGTCTCGTTCGCGGGTGCACTGGCCTGTAGCAAGAGCGCGCCGGGTACCGGGCAGGGGCAGAACACCATGACCTCAGGTGGAGGCCAAGGTGCGAACAACAATGGCGCAGGCGGACAAACCGGGAACAACACTGGAGCTGGCGGCACCTCGAGCGGCGGAATGAACCAGGCAACCGGCGGCAGCACGGTGGTGGCCACGGGAGGAATGAGCACCGGCGGGGGCGGTGGCTCGGTGGGCGTCCTGCAGCCGTGCACGGATTGTGTCGAGTTCGGCTTGGATGCGCGCCCGGCGAACACCACGTGCCTTGCGGGCGATCCGCCGCCGCAGGCCTACAAGTTCACGCAGATTTGGCAAGGCGTCACCAAGGGGACGGCTCTGGGCGTCATTCCCACTCCCGACGGCACGACGCTCATGTTGATCCAGAAGAACGGTGTTGCTCTTGCAATCCCCAAAGACACCGCCGCCACGGACGCGCAGGTGCACACGTTCTTGGATTTGACACCTGAGATCAACACGGACGCGGAAAGCGGCTTGCTCAACATGGCGTTTCATCCGGATTACGCCACCAACCACTACGTGTACGTGATCTACACGCGCAACGACGGCAACCACAGCACCCGCCTCGCTCGTTTCACGTCGCTGGACGGCGGAATGACGCTGGATCTGACCACCGAAGCCACGGTGCTTGAGCACACGCAAATCCGCGGCACGCACCACGGCGGCGGCCTCGCCTTTGGCCCAGACGGCTACTTGTACGCATCGTTCGGCGACAACAACACGGGCGACGATCACACCGATGGCACCGCGGCGGATTGGACGAAGCGCTACGGCTCAATGGTGCGCTTGGACGTCAATGTCCCCGGTGACGGCTTTAACGTTCCCCCTGACAATCCCCATGCCGATGGGGTCATGGGCGCGCCGGAGGTGTTCGCAAAGGGTCTGCGCAATCCCTGGCGCTTCAGCTTTGACAGCATGACCGGCGACATTTGGCTCGCCGACCCAGGGGAAGAGGTCAACGGCAACGTCGGCAACTGCGAGGACACTCCGGCCACGCCTTATGAACGCGTAGAGATCGTCACCAACGGCGGGTACTACGGCTGGCCTTACTGGCAGGGCACCCACTGTTACCACGACGGCACGCCTCAGAATAAGGGCGCACCCCCTGAGCTGGAACTGAGCCACGACGGCGCTCCCTGGGCGATCGTAGGCGGCTATGTCTACCGTGGGCAAGCGCTGCCCGGCCTCACCGGTCAGTACATTTACGGGAACTACGAGTCGGGAGAAGCGTGGGCGTATGAACGCACAGGCAAAACGAAGCAGAGCCTGGGCAACGGCGGAAAAATCGTGTCGTTCGGCCAAGACAACGACGGCGAAATTTACGCACTGCGCGAGGGCGGCCAAGTGGATCAGCTCGTCAATTCCAATACCGGGCAAGCGGGCGGATTTCCGCAGATGCTGAGTCAAACAGGCTGCGTCGATCCGGCGGACCCGACCAAGCCAGCAACCGGCCTGATTCCATATACCGTGGCCGTGCCCTTCTGGTCAGACGGTGTTCACAAGGACCGTTACGTGGCAGTGCCCGATGGCAAGACCATCGACGTCGCTACGGATGGCGACTTCACGCTGCCCCCGGGCGGCGTGACGATGAAGAATTTCAGTTATCAGAACAAGTTATTCGAAACGCGCTTCTTCGTGCGCCACAATGACGGCAGCTACTACGGCTACAGCTACGAATGGAACGCTGCGGGAACGGACGCCACGTTGGTACCGCCGGAAGGCAAGAGCGTCACCACTCCCCTCAATTGGTCCTACCCGGGCACCTCGCAATGCTTCACCTGCCACAACGAGGCGGCGGGGCGCAGTCTTGGTTTGGAGACGCGGCAATTCAACAGCATTGAGACTTACCCCAGCGGCATGAAGGCCAACCAATTGAACACCATGAATCACATTGGGTTGCTCAGTGGCACGACTACAGCGCTGGATCCGTATATCCCGCTTGATGACACGACCGTGCCGCTCGATGTGCGTGCGCGCTCGTACTTGGCCGTGAATTGTTCGAATTGCCATCGACCAGGAGGCCCTGGGCGCGGGCAGATCAATGCGCTATTCGACACCGCATTCGCTGACACGCACTTGTGCAATCAAATGCCGGACCAAGGCGACCTGGGTGTTACCGGTGCGACGCTGCTCACTCCGGGTGACCACACCAAATCGATCCTGTGGCTGCGCATGAGCCAACGCACCATGAACTTCATGCCGCCTTTGGCCAGCAAGATCCCAGACATGGCGGGCGCCGACTTGCTAGCGCAGTGGATCGACGGGCTGCAAGCTTGCCCTTGAGTCTTGGGGCTGTCCTTGTCGCTCCTTGAGTTGTGGGCCCGCTAAGAAGAATCCGGCCAGCTCAAAAAAACCCGCCTAAGGCTCACCCGCGCGCGGTTTTTCTAACTTCCGTGACTCTTATTTCGCGGCTGTGGACACTAGTACCAATAGGGGGCGCAGGTCGCTCCCAAATCCTTAATTACCCCGGCATTAGAGGGCTAGTATTGGCGGGGTTGGC
>DATJEQ010000278.1:0-9682 GCA_035496495.1 Polyangiaceae bacterium | reverse complement strand
GGCTGCTGGCCCACATCCACGACACCGTGTCGGATGTGATCTTCTACCTCGCAGTCGAACCGGGTGAGCAATTCCGGTTTTTGTCCATCAATCCTGCGTTCGTCACCGCCACCGGGCTCACCGCCGAGCGAGTCGTGGGTCGGTTGGTGCAGGATGTCATTCCTGCGCAGTCACTCGACAAAGTGCTGAGCAATTACCGCAAGGCAATCGCGCAAAACCGAACCGTGCGCTGGCTCGAGGTTTCGCCGTACCCTACGGGCACGCGGCACGGTGAAGTTTCCATCTCGCCCATTTTCTCGGCCGATGGAGTGTGCACCAACTTGATTGGCACCGTGCACGATGTGACCGAACAGTATCAAGCGCAAGAGCGCATCTTTCACGCCCAGCGTCTGGAAAGTCTGGGCACGTTAGTGAGCGGACTTGCCCACGACTTCAACAATATTCTGATGGTGGTGAGCGGCAATGCGGGCCTCGCCCAGCTGCACAAGGACCCAGCAAAACAACTCGAGGCACTGCAGCAGATTGAGAATGCCAGTGCGCATGGAACGGCCCTGATCAAACAGCTTCTGATTTTCAGTCGCAGACAACAAGCCCCTCGTGGCGTTGCGGCCCTGGCCCCGTTGGTCGAGGAAACATTGGCGCTCGCGCAAGCGACGCTGCCAAAGAATATAGACGTTCAGACCGCTTTCGATCATGGAGTACCAGCCATCCTGGCTGATGCCACCCAGGTGCATCAAGTGGTGCTCAATCTGATCACGAACGCGACGCAGGCCATGGCCCAAGGCGGAACTCTCACGCTGAAGGTGGAAGGGCGCACCCTGGATGCTGGCTCGGCGCAGCCCTTGAATGTGCCGCCTGGAACCTACGCCAAGCTCACCGTGCGTGACACCGGCACTGGAATGAGCGACGCCACCTTGCAACACATCTTCGACCCGTTCTTCACCACCAAGGAACCCGGCGTTGGCACTGGGCTTGGCCTGGCTGTCGTGCACGGCATCGTCAAGAGTCACCATGGCGCCGTGACGGTGCGCAGCGCACCGGGGCAAGGTAGCGAATTTAACGTGTACTTCCCGGCTCACACCAGCGGGTAGCGCGCAGCTCGCAGGGCTTCCTCCGCTCGGGCCGCCAATAACCTCAGGGGCTACGCCAACTCGCCCCGAGATCGTCCGATATCAGCACGGGGTAAGTCAAACCAGGCCGCGGCGCGCCGGCATACAACAGCACACGCTTGCCCAGCACCAAAAGGCGATTCGGTTCGTCGACTTGCACGCGCAGCGCGGCGTTGCTCACGCGATCGAACGCGACGATGAACGGTGTCCAGCTCTTGCCGTTGTCGCGCGACGAAGCGGTGCGCACCAACCCATGACGAGAAATGGCGACAATCGTCGCACCCTGAGTGCGCTGCACGTCGAGCGGTGCGCGCAGGGTCAATCCCTCGCCCCACACCGGCGCGGGCATCGCGCGGCAATCCTCGCCTTGGGGGCACACAAATAGAGCGGCGCTTTCGTTGCCGTTTGCGGTCGCGGGCAACAAGGCTGCCACCAATGCTGAATCGTCGCATGCTACGGCCACAACTTTCGTGAGCCCGCGCGGCAATTGCGTCGTTCGCTGCAGCCCCGTTGCGGCAACGCTGGCGACTTTCATGTTCTGACGCGAATCGTCCAACCCCAGCATGAAGTAGTGTTGGGCGTCTTCGCCGAAGCAGCGTCCGCCCATGGCCTCCACTTTCGGATCTCGTACGGAGGCCTCCTGCCAGCTGACGCCGCTGTCGGTCGTCTTGAACGCGCTGAGGTTGTTCCCCGATCCAAGTGCCAGCAAGTAACTTCCTGCACCGAGCGGCTGCACCGAGCGGTACAGCACGCGAGAAGCGGGTAACCCCTGTCCCACTTTGGCCAGTGGCAGATCGGTCGGGTGCATCGCCTCAACCGCGCTGAGCGACGGGTTGACCAGCATCGTGTAACCCGTGCGTACGAAAGGGTATGCGGCTTTAGCTAGCTCCGCGAGCGGGTGCGTGTTCACTTCCAAATCATTGAGCCCCAGCTCACCCTGCCGACCGTTGGCCGCGCGATCCGCCCCGTCGGCTCCATACTCGACGAATTCGCGAGCGAGTGCGTCGTGGGCGCGTCGCACTTCCACGCGCGAGGTAATATTCTGACTCAGCGCGGCGCACAGCTGGAACGGCCGGCTATCGGCTGGACTCGACACTAATCTGCGGCGCACCGCGCTCCAAAATTCCGGAGCGTTGTCCCGCAGCAGGGTTGGCCCCGTGGGCCCCACCATGCACAACGCGTAGTCCGCAAAATCGGTCGCCAATGATTGCAAGCGCCACGCTGCCTTCGCGCGCGGCACACCCTGCCAAAACAGCAGAGCCAGCAGCGTCGCGCCGAGCACATGGCGCAAACGCACCGGTAATTTCAAACTCACTTGAGGCACCGGGGCCGCTACGGCACTGCGCATATCCCGAACCTACACGTCGGCCATCAGGCCGGGCAATTATTAGCCGCATCTTCCAGGGCCCTGACCCGTTGAGCTGCGCCAAACCCCATGATTTCGCTTATTCTCAGGCCTCTTGAGCCATGGACTCGTCCAAACGCCACCAGCCGACCCAGATCAAGGCACCGCATGGCGCGACCTCAATGCACATTGGCTGGGGGGACGGGGTCAGTACTGACATCCCGCATTGGGTGCTGCGCGGCTATTGCCCCTGCGCTTCTTGTCAGGGGCATGGGGGCGCTATTCATTTCGTCGAGGGGGGAAACTTGGAGATCCGCGAAATGGAGCAAGTGGGCAATTACGCACTGTCCTTCACATGGGGTGATCGACACAACACGGGGATTTATACATTCCGCTTCTTGCGCGCACTGGGCGAGCTGTTCGAGCTGCACGGCGCTGAGCTGCCGAAGTTGATGCCGGAGTTGCCGCGCAGCTTGTGAGCGCCATGCGCGTCGCGGTTGTCACCACTTCGTATCCACTGACGGCCGATTCATTTGCGGGCCACTTCGTTGCCAGTGAGGCGAAAACCCTGAGAGCGGAGGGGCACGAAGTGATCGTGTGCGCTCCGGGCGCACCGCACGACCGCATGATCGATTCGATTCGAGTCGTGACGCTGGGCGGCGAGCGTCTGTTTGTCAGCCCCGGTGCGCTGCCGAACCTCAGAGCGCATCCCGCGCTCGCGCTCGACGCACTGTCGTTCGTGCTGCGGGCCAAACGCTGGCTGCATCAAAATGGCCCGTTCGAGAAGATCCAAGCGCATTGGTTGATCCCCAGCGGATGGCCGATCGCCAACTTGACCGGCCCAACGCGGAGGAGCACTGAAGTGGAGTGCGTGTGTCACGGTTCCGATGTGCGCTTGTTGGAAGCGTTTCCCGGTATCTTTCAACGCAGGGTGATCGCTCAGCTGGCGCGCCCCGAGGTGCGCCTACGCTGTGTTTCACACGACCTCAAGTCGCGCTTGCTGCACATCGCGCCGACTCTCGCGGCGCAACTCACGGTTAAGCCTTGTGCAATTGATGTCGAGCACGCGCCCCCACGCGAGCAAGCGCGCGCGGAATTGCAAATCCCGCCCAATGAAAAGCTGGTGCTGATCGTGGCACGGCTGATCCCTGGCAAACGCGTCGACATCGCGCTCAGTGCCTTGGCAGATTTTGCCGACTCTGGACATCATTCGCAAATCAGGGCTGTGGTGATCGGCGACGGTCCGCAAATGCTACAGCTTTCTCGCAACTATCCGCTCGCACGCTTCCTCGGTGCACAACCCAGAAGCCAAACGCTGCGCTGGATGGCTGCGGCTGATGTGCTGCTGTGCGCTTCAACTGAAGAAGGAGCGCCCACGGTCGTGCGTGAAGCGCGCGCGCTAGGAGTTCCCGTGGTGTGCGCGGCCGCCGGCGATGTGCTCAGTTGGGCTCAGCGAGATCAGGGGATTCATGTCTTTGACTCGCCAGAAAGCATCGCCGCTATCGTCAGTGAGGTTGTGAGTGGCTCACCCAGCGCCCGGGTTGCGACCGCCTGTGACCGCCACCTTTCGCCGCTGGTCCGCGAGTGAATCTTCCACCCCATTGCGCTGCAACGGGATTTCCTCATGCGGCCTGCAAACGAACTGCAGTCGGTAACGGGTGGGCCTTGACAGGCGAACTACCAGCGTTGGAAGACAGTGATTTCAGGGGAGCGATTCTATGCGAAACACGATTGTCTTGGTGTTGGGGTGCAGTCTGGTTTGGGCCTGTGAAGATCCGAAGCCCGTTGCGGTGGAACAGAACCCGCCAGCGGCAGCCGCGGTTGCGCCCGCAGCAGTGAAGGCGAACCCTGAACCGGCAAAGCCGGCAGCGAGTGCGACCACGGCGGCGGACGAGGCTCAAAAGGCGGTTGAAGAGAACCCACTGACACCCTGCTGCCGAGCGCTCGGTCGCAAGGGCTTCGTCGAGCACAGCCCCGAATACACAGGCGCTGGGAAGCAATGCGGTGAGGCAATGACCGACAAGAAGACGATCGAGCAGATCCGTGCCGAACTAAAAACGACTTTGAAAGGCAAAGCGCTCCCGGACGAATGCGCGGCCAAGTGACTTGCCTGGGGTTTCTCAGACCCCAGCGCGACCCGAGTGATGCCCTGCTGCTGCGAGGCAGGGGTCGTCGTCGCTTCGAGACAATCCAAGCTTGACCATTACATTCCCATCCCGGCCATGCCGTGGTGCATTGCAGCACCGTCCGGCTCACCTTCACTGGGTCGTTGAGCGATCACTGCTTCGGTGGTGAGCAGGAGCGAAGCCACCGAAGCGGCATTCTGCAGCGCGATACGCACGACCTTGGTGGGATCGATGACTCCCGCAACGACTAGATCCTCGTAGATGTCTGTCGCCGCGTTGTAACCGTATGCGCCTTTGCCCTCACGGACCTTATTCACCACCACGGCCCCCTCGACCCCACAGTTCTGCGCGATCTGTCGCAAAGGTTCCTCCATTGCGCGACGTATGATATTCACCCCGTGCAACTGCTCCCCCGTGAGCGTGAGCTTTTGAAGCGCCGGCAGAGCACGAAGCAAAGCCACTCCGCCACCAGGCACGATGCCCTCCTCCACTGCGGCACGAGTTGCGTGCAGCGCATCCTCGACGCGCGCCTTCTTCTCTTTCATCTCTGTTTCAGTCGCTGCGCCAACCTTGATCACCGCTACGCCCCCCGCTAGCTTCGCCAGTCGCTCCTGCAGTCGCTCGCGGTCATAATTCGAGCTGGTGTCCTCAATCGCCGAGCGGATCTGCTTGATGCGCCCCTGGATGTCTTCCTTTTTTCCCGCACCAGCGATCAAGATCGTGCGGTCTTTATCGATAGTGATCGTCTTGGCCCGACCGAGGTCTTTTAGGGTCAGATTTTCCAACTTGGTCCCGAGGTCGGCAGTGATTGCCTGGCAACCCGACAATACTGCGATGTCCTGCAAGGTGTCCTTGCGGCGATCGCCGAAACCCGGTGCTTTGACCGCGCAAACTTTGAGCGAGCCGCGCAGCTTGTTGACCACAAGGGTTGCTAATGCTTCGGCATCGACATCTTCAGCGAGCACGAATAGCGATGCCCCTTCCTTGACCACTAGCTCGAGCAACGGCAAGATTTCTTTCACCATCGAGAGCTTGCGCTCGTAAACCAAGATGTATGGCTCGCTGAGCACTACTTCCATCCGCTCGGCATCGGTCACGAAATACGGCGAGAGGTAACCCCGATCGAATTGCATACCCTCGACGACTTCGAGCGTCGTATCCATCGATTTAGCTTCCTCGATTGTGATGACACCCTCCTTACCTACTTTCTCCATCGCCTCGGCAATGAGGTTGCCCACGGCTTCGTCGCCGTTGGCGCTGATGATGCCCACCTGAGCGATTTCGCTTCTGTCTCGGGTCGGCTTGCTTTGTCGTTTGAGATCGGCGACCACAACTTCGACCGCAGCGTCGATGCCCCGCTTGATGTCCATTGGATTCGCGCCCGCACTGACCAGTTTAGCGCCTTCGGCATAGATCGCTTGCGCCAGGACGGTGGCGGTGGTGGTGCCGTCGCCGGCAACGTCGGAGGTCTTCGATGCCACCTCCTTCACCAGTTGTGCGCCCATGTTCGCGCAGTGGTTTTCAATCTCAATCTCCTTGGCAACCGTGACCCCGTCCTTGGTGATAATCGGAGAACCCCACGACCTTTCCAAGACGACATTGCGGCCCCGCGGTCCGAGGGTCACCTTCACGACATTGGCGAGCGTATTGAGGCCATTCGCAATCTGTTGACGGGCATTGTCGCTGAACAAAATTTCCTTACTAGCCATTGTACATTCCTTATTTCTCGTGAATCGTCTAACCGCGTCGGTGCGATGCGTGCGCGCGAAGAACGGAAAACTCCCATCACATACCCAATGGCTCGCGTTGCCAAGCTAGTGACCTCTCGTGGATCGGCGCTGTAATGCGCGGCTTCATCGAAGGCGGCCACCACTACGTCCCCAAACATCGGGGCCCCGCGAACTGCGCTCGTCATGAACTGATGCGCTCCGCCCCGGGCGGGAACCTGGTAAGCAACTTGACGAGCGCGACGCCCAGCGCCGCCATGACGAGGATTGCTAGCGTTATCATGGTCACTACACGAGCAGCATTCGGGCCAACGGTGAGACTTCAGTGAGTTCAGGCACTTGAGTGCTCCGCCACGATGCTGACTCAATCAAAATGACTGACATTTCCTTCACTTCGAAGGAGGGCATTTGCCAACCCCAGCCCTTGGTGACGGCGCGACGTTCGCAGCGATCTGGCTCGACCCAGGCACCTCTGGCTTGGGGCCAAGCGCTGCACCACTCGCCAGCCAGGACGGCTCATCAGGGGCTGCTGCGGTGCGCCCCACGAGCACGTTGCCATCGGGCGACCAACGCGTTTTGCCCAAGACCAACGGCTGCTCCGGCATGAAAAATACGGCTCACAGTTTGACGAGCTGTTCACCGCCGGCAGTCACCGCTTGGCATCTATCGCATTCAGTCCTGAAGGTGTAAGGGCTACTCACAATGCCTCGTCACCGAAGGGGTGAGGCCTCACAGCGGCGGTTGGCGTTGAGGAAGGGGTCGACATGACGAAAAAATTGGCAGCGGAGGCCTTCGGGACCTTCTGGTTAGTATTTGGCGGATGCGGCAGCGCGGTGTTGTCGGCTGCGTTCGGGGGAACGGCTTCCAATCTGGGCATTGGCCTACTGGGCGTGTCGCTCGCCTTCGGCTTGACCGTGCTCACGATGGCTTACACCATCGGTCACATTTCTGGTTGTCACCTCAACCCAGCGGTAACACTTGGACTGGTCGCCGGAGGCCGTCATCCGGCCAAAGAGGCGCTGCCCTACATCGTTGCGCAGACAATTGGCGGCATACTCGCTGCGCTTGTTCTGTACGTGATTGCTACTGGCAAGGCCAACGCGGATGTCGGTGGCTTTGCCGCCAACGGTTTCGATGAGCACAGCCCAGGCGGTTACAACATGGCCTCGGCTTTCATTACCGAGGTCGTTCTCACGATGTTCTTTCTGCTGGTCATTCACGGCAGCACTGATTCCCGAGCACCAGCGGGCTTCGCCCCGATTGCTATCGGTCTGTGCCTCACGCTGATCCATTTGATTGGCATCCCCGTGACCAACCTCTCCGTAAACCCAGCCCGCAGCACTGGCCCCGCGCTGTTCGCAGGCAGTTGGGCGCTCGGTCAACTCTGGCTGTTTTGGCTGGCGCCGATCATTGGCGGCGTGCTCGGCGGGCTGATCTACAAGAACCTGTTCGCCCAGAAGACTAGCTGAAAACACTGCACTTTGGGTTCACGGGGCTCCAAACACCCGCTCCAAGGTTGGCGAACGTCCGCTCCAAGGTTGAGCGAGAAAAAACCAACCTCGGAGGGAGGATGGGCGGGATGTGCCTGCGTGGCCTGGCGCGCGAATAGTGGCTGCGCTACAGAATCTTCATGAGGGGTGGAGTGGCGCTTGCGGATCAAACGTGTGCCGCACCGGGGTGCCAACCGTGATCGATCTCGAACAGCGTCAAGTGCTGCTCGACGCCGAGCGGCCGCGACGTAATCTGCCGATCGCACCGCAGGCTGCGCCGCCCCTTCGTCGCTTACCGCTTGCGGGTGAGGCCCGCGAAATAGACCAAGTTTGGCGCCCCATCTACGCGGTTTGGGAGATCACGTTGAAATGTGATCTGGCCTGCCGCCACTGTGGTTCGCGGGCGGGGCGCGAACGACCTGAAGAACTCACCACCGCGGAGTGCTTGGACTTGGTGCGGCAAATGGCCGAACTCGGTGTGAAGGAGGTGACGCTGATCGGGGGAGAGGCCTACTTGCGCGACGATTGGGTGCAAATCATCGCTGAGATCCGCAAGCACGGCATGGAAGCGACGTTGACCACTGGGGGACGTGGCCTCACGGCTGAGCGTGCGCTTGCAGCTGCGCGAGCCGGGCTGCAAAGCACCAGCGTTTCCCTGGATGGACTGGAAGAAACGCACGACCGATTGCGGGGCGTTCCCGGTTCGTTTCGTTCGGCGCTGTCTGCGATGCAGAATTTGCATGCCGCAGGGGTGAGCGTGGCCACCAACACGCAAATCAATCGCTTGAGTATGCCCGAGCTGCCGCAGTTGATGGATCTACTGATCGCAAACGGATCGCGAGCCTGGCAAATACAACTCACCACCCCAATGGGCCGTGCTGCGGACGAGCCCGAAGTGATGTTGCAACCCTACGAGCTGTTGGAGTTGTTCCCGATGCTCGCCGCATTGAAGGAGCGCGCGGACAAAGCGGATTTCTTGATCTTCGCGGGCAACAACGTCGGCTATTTCGGCCCGTACGAGACCTTATTCAAAGGCAATATGCCGACTGGGCACACGGCTTCCTGTGGGGCGGGGCGCTCCACGCTCGGCATAGAAGCCGACGGCAGCTTGAAGGGCTGCCCCTCGCTGCCTACTGCACAGTGGACGGGAGGCAATATTCGCGATCACTCGCTTCAAGATATTTGGGAGCGTGCTGAGCCTCTGCGTTACACGCGGGATCGCACTGTTGAAGATCTGTGGGGCTATTGTCGCGACTGCTACTACGCGGATGAATGCCGTGCCGGTTGCACTTGGATGGGCTTCACGTTGTTCGGCAAGGCCGGCAACAACCCGTATTGTCATCATCGCGCGCTGGAGATGCAGCGCAAGGGTGTGAGGGAGCGCGTGGTCCTGAGCGCACAGGCACCCGGATTGCCCTTTGATCACGGACAGTTTCAATTAATCGAGGAACCGGATCCCAATCGCGGTGAGCAGGTTTCCCCCCGGGATGGTAAGTTCTAAACATGGGGTCGCATCTTGTGCCGTGTCCGGCGTGCCAACGCCACGTGCGTGTCTCGGAAACCGCGTGCCCATTTTGCGCAGAAGCTCTTCCAGAAAACTTGCGTTGCAGCGCACCTTGCCCACTGCCTACGACTCGCTTGAGTCGCGCCGCGTTGTTCGCCTTTCGCGCGTCGCTCCGGGGAGCGGCAGTTGTTGGTGCGAGTGGCGTCGCTGCGGCGGCCACTGTGGCATGCAGTTCGTCCGGCACCGGCGCGCAGCCCCTATACGGCGGAACATTCTATCCTGTGCCTCCGGTCACGACTGGAGGGAGTGGCGGTGCGGGCGGTGCTGCTGCGGGCTCGGGCGGCGTCACAAGCAATGATCCGTCAAACGAAGTTCCCCTTT